>NZ_JBBNLV010000029.1:0-2070 GCF_040092295.1 Collinsella sp. CLA-ER-H9 | reverse complement strand
TCCGGACATGCCGTCCTCCGATCTCCCGGGGCCGGCCGATCCGGCCCTCAGGGTATCGGGTTCCCACATTCATCCGCACATGTGCGGATGAATGTGGGAGGTGTTCGAATGAAGTCGATAATCAAGGCTCACCATTTGAGGTCCAGCCAAGCCATCCAACATTTGCAGAATGCACGCGATACCAAATATCATATGTATCGGACAGGTTACTCGACAATGTCAGCTTAATGGCCTCGATAGCTCGCGATTGTCCAACTGTTCCCGATACCTGTCCATTTCCCACTGGCCGGGCATCCCATCCAATTCCGGAAACATGCGCTTGAACCGAGATGCTATCGTTCTCAAATGGGCTACCATCTCGAGCGAGGAGGTTGATCTTTAGAGCCTCGACGCGCTTAGCGCGACCCGTTGTGCCGGCCGTCATTCCATCTGAAACAACATCTTGCCAGCCAATATCCTGGACATGCGCTTGATATGCGATTGAACCGAATTCGACAGAAGAGCCCTTTTCAGAATTCGTCGAATCAGTTGCAGTGGAGCCACACTCATCGGAAACGGAGGAGGCGGAATCCACATCAGGCGCAGTCGAGCGGTCATCTTCGCCGCCTTGCTCTTCGTCATTTATAACGTAACTTTCGTCTTTTGAGCCAATAGTGGCGTAATCAGGGGAAACAAATGATTCGAATTTCCCTGGTAAAGAGTCAGCCCATAGAGATAGAGGTGTCAAGAGACACTCAATGATCAATAGTGATGCCATCGTCACCGCTAGCCGTCGTTGCACCTTTTTCATTTTGGCTCCCCATCGATTAGCCGACTATAGAATTATTATTTACTTATTCCATGGTTGCTCAAATACGCAAAACGCGAATGGTGCAAAAATAGAAACGAACGGAACGCCACAAAAGCGAACCGTTCGTTTTAAATCAAAGTACCAGGCTAAACTCAACTAGGAGCATCTTAAACTCTCGCTATGCAAGAGGCACGTTGTCGTACCAACCCCATTTTGGCTTATACGTAGTGGAATAGTAGTCTAGCCAATAACCCATATCTAGAGTCCTGATATGGCCAACATTATCCATAACTTGGTTATTGCCAATATAGATACAAACGTGACCATATATACGGCCCATATACGTATGTATATGTGAGGGGACAGCAATGACCATTCCAACCTTCAGCTGTGAATAATCAGTATATTTGCAGAAATCCCAATAGTAGTCACAGGCATCCGTATGAACATTCCTGAATCCAGCCCGCTCATAGACCTGAGCAATCCATTCCGAACACAACCCCGGACCAGGAGAGGGAACTTGCCTCGACAGATCAACAATTTTCTTCTGCATTGGATTAGCAAGAGAAAGGGGTTCGCCAAGAAGCATCGAAGAGATGGTACTCCCCGGAGCAGCAGCGCCCTTTCTCGTAATTCTTACCTGAACGGCCTGAACATGCGCCCCATAGCCGGTGCTGCCGGCGACGGCGCCATTTTTTGTCCAACCGAGCCAACCAACGTTTTCGACATGGACCCTATACCAAACATCGAAATAAGTTGCCAAGTCACCCGATAGGGAGACTTTAATTGCTTCAACCGGATTGGATTCAGTAGCAGACGACAGTTGATCCCCGTTTGACTTACCAGAAGTCCAACCTGCATTTGAAAGGTGCAGCTGATAATTAATTCCACCGGCAACGAACGAAGTGATCTTGGCCGAGAACCCGGTAATGGAAATGCCCTCACCAGTCGTACCGGACACCTCTCCGGCAGAAACAGAATTCTGCCAAGCGCCCTTCGCCTGGGATGAGTACGTCACCGTTGGTAATTCAAGATGAGAATAGCCAGTCGTATCAGGATGGGACGCACCCTTCTTAATAAGCTTAATCTGAACCGCCTCAAGGGAACAAGACATTCCGGTGGTGCCGGCCTCCTCGCCGTCCTTTGCCCAGGCCATCCAGCCGATGTTGGAGGCGTGGACGCGGTAGCAGACGTCGTAGTCCTTCGCGAGGGAGCCCGTGAGCCTCAGGCGCACGGCCTCGACGGCGCGGCCCTGTCCGGTGGTGCCGCCCTCGGACGCC
>NZ_JBBNLV010000028.1:0-2270 GCF_040092295.1 Collinsella sp. CLA-ER-H9 | reverse complement strand
AGCCCCATCGCGCCGAGAGTACTGCGGGGTCAGCCCGTGGGAGGCCAGGGCGCCGCTGACCGGTGGACGGCACCGAGCCGCCATTGGGAATGTAGAAGGGGGAGGCCTCGCGGCCTCCCCCTTTTTTGCGCTTATAGGCAACATTCTTTTTGCAATTAAATCAATTTAATCATCCACCGCTGAATATAGACGTTCACCGTTCTTTTGTCGGTTCTTTGTTCTCAATGGACTAATATTTGCTTTAGCGCACTGCTGCGCTTGTCCTGTTTTACACGGGTCGTTTTATTGATTGTGACGGAAGGACTCACATGGCAGATGTTCATGAGCTGCTTGATACTTGGATTGCCAATGTCAAGGACGAGGAGCTCCTCGCTGAGCTTAACACGATGAAGGAGCAGGGTGATGAGGACGCCATCACCGACGCTTTCTTCCAGGATCTCGCCTTCGGTACTGCTGGCCTTCGCGGCACTATCGGTGCGGGCACTAACCGTATGAATATCTATACGGTCGGTCGTGCGACCCAGGGATTCGCTGACTACCTCAATGCGACCTTCGAGCATCCGACGGTCGCCATCGCTCGCGATAGCCGCAATAAAGGTGAGCTGTTCGTTAAGACGACGGCTGCCATTCTTGCAGCAAACGGCGTGACTGCTCTCGTGTATCCTAAGATTTCTCCCGTGCCGACGCTTTCCTGGGCCGTCCGCGACCTTAAGTGCTCCGGTGGTATTTGCATGACCGCTAGCCATAATCCGGCGCCTTATAACGGCTATAAGGCCTATGGCCCCGACGGCTGCCAGATCACCAGTGAGGCCGCCGATGCAATTTCTAAGGCTATCGCCGAGACCGATGCGTTTACCGGCGTGAAGTCTATGGACTTCGATGAGGCTGTTGAGCAGGGCCTTGTCAAGTGGATTGACGACTCCTGTCTCGAGCGTTATTACGAGGCCGTCCTCGCTCGCGGCGTGACGAACCTTTCTGCCGAGGAAATTGCCGGCGCTCCGCTTAAGCTTGTCTACACGCCGCTCAACGGTACGGGCCTTATCCCCGTTACTACGGTTCTTGAGCGCGCTGGCATCACTGATGTCACGGTTGTTCCCGAGCAGAAGGAGCCTAACGGCGATTTCCCGACCTGCCCGTATCCTAATCCCGAGATCCGTCAGGCTATGCAGAAGGGCATCGATCTCTGCGAGCAGGTTCACCCCGATCTGCTGCTTGCGACCGATCCCGACGCCGACCGTGTTGGCGTTGCTGTCAAGAATGGTGATGACTACCTGCTGTTGACCGGTAACGAGATGGGCGTCCTGCTGCTCGACTATATTTGCAAGACCCGTGCCGCTCGCGGCGAGGATCTCACAAAGAAGGTCGCGGTCACTACCATTGTTTCTTCCGCCATGGTCGATGCTCTGGCCGAGGAGTATGGCTTTGAGCTCCGTCGCTGCCTGACGGGCTTCAAGTACATCGGTGACATCATTACCTCGCTTTCCGATGCTGGTGAAGTCGATCGCTTTATCTTCGGTTTCGAGGAGAGCTACGGCTATCTGGCCGGTGATCACGTACGCGACAAGGACGCGGTGAGCACTTCGCTGCTGATTTGCCAGATGGCTCAGTATTACAAGCTGCAGGGTAAGAACCTCGCCGACGCGATGCACGAGCTTTACGAGAAGTATGGCTACTATCACAACAAGACGATTTCGCTGAGCTATCCGGGTGCTGAGGGTGCTGCAAAGATGGCGGGCATCATGGCCGGTCTGCGCGAGAATCCGCCTGCGGAGCTCGCAGGGTCCAAGATCGAGGCTGTTGTGGACTACAACACCTGCGTGAACGGCCTGCCCAAGGCAAACGTCATCGAGTTCGATCTCGAGGGCGGCAACAAGGGCATTGTCCGTCCGTCTGGTACCGAGCCTAAGATCAAGCTGTACATCTTCGCTAAGGGCGCGGATGCAGCTGAGGCGGATGCGGCGCTTGATTCCATCGAGGAATCTGGTCGCAAGCTGTTGGCCTAAGGGTTTGAAATCCTATTTCCATAGATAGGCGGAGGAGGGGATCTCGGATACGAGGTCCCCTCCTTTTTGGATTTAAAGGCGGATGATTCTTGGTTGTGTAGGAAATGTGTGCGCCCAGATTCCCGCCCCCGGGGCCCCTCCGGTCTGGCAATATATCTCCTTGCCGCGCGGCCCGGTGGAACCGGATGAGCCGCAAAGCGTGCACCTTGAGAACCGGATACTGCGAGGATGGGCACTTTCGAGTGTCGCATCCGGGCAGACATCGAA
>NZ_JBBNLV010000027.1:0-7779 GCF_040092295.1 Collinsella sp. CLA-ER-H9 | reverse complement strand
ATCTCCACCGTTCCTTCAACTGGGAAAACGGCGCCCCCGGGCCCCAGGAGGGGCCGCGGGGGCGTTCGGCTAACTGCGGGAATGGCCTATTTGCTCAATGTGTTCGGCTGAGATCGGAAATCAACCCTCAAATGGTGAGCCTGCTGGAACTCAGGGCTATGCTTACCCGATTGAGGCTATTCAGATTAAGGTGATTCTGAAAAACGCTCAAGATGCGCCAGCGCGCGGCGACGCTTTTAAAGACCGTGCTCAAGAACCGCCTACTGTTTCTTATCGATCTCATGTCTCTAATGTTGGATGGACGAGTGCGGTTACGAATGGGAATACATCTGGTTTTATTAACTCAAGGAATGCAATTGAAGCGTTGACGCCTGGTGTTACTTGGTATGGACACGGAGGTTCTATCTCTTCTCGGGCACATGTGTCTGGCATCGGTTGGCAAAACTGGTCTTCAGGCACTATTGGAACGACGGGTCAGTCTCGGTCCATTGAGGCTGTCCAGTTTAGGTTGAACGGTGAGATAACTGATGTCTATGACATTTGGTACCGTGTCTATGCTTCTGAATTGGGCGGATGGCTTGGCTGGGCATCGAATGGGACTCCTGCGGGTTCCACGGCGAAGGGTGCCGCAGTCCAGGGCATTCAGATTTTGCTGGTCGAAAAGGGCGGCTCTGCTCCTGGCGATACAGCGACTCATTTCATTGGAGCTACAGATATTCTGAGCGGTAGCTCGCTTTGCCTTAACGGAAAAAGCCTGGGCTCCTTACGAGGCAAATCGATTTTATTGGGCTCCGAGAGCGGCTCTTCTGAACCTTTAACTTCGCTTTCAATCTCATTTGAAAATCAGGAAATTTCAGGATCAATCGGCTATTCTGGCTGCTTTGAATTTGGTGGATGGAGCGATGTTGTTTCTGATGGTGCCGCGCTTAACTCAAAAAATGATGGCCGCGCTTTGAAGGCTGTGAGATTGACTTTAACTGGTGATTTGTCAAATGCCTATGACGTTTGGTATCGCTGCTTTGACTCCAAAAAAGGTTGGCTTGGCTGGACTTGCAATGGTGCGGATGCGGGGGCAACAATATCCGGTTCATTCCTTACGGCTGTTGAAGTACGAATTGTCAGCAAAGGGAGCAATGCGCCCGGTGTAACGGATAGTGCATTTGTTTCCGATACTTCCACTGATAGCCCTCATGTAGTCTATCAGGCACATTCCGCTAACCGTGGGTGGTCTCCATCTGTTTTAGATGGGCAGAATGCCGGTACAACGGGAAAATCGCTTTCTCTTCAAGCTTTGAATGTGTCGTTGTCTGGCGTGGATGATGATTCTCTAATTGAGGCACGAGCCCATGTTGCCAATATTGGTTGGCAAGAATGGCGATCTGCCGGTTATGTTGGGACCGTTGGACAAGGATTGGCCATTCAGGCTCTTAAGCTGCGCTTAAATGGTTCCCTCGCGAATCAGTATGACATTTACTATCGAGTTCATTCGGCGGGCTATGGTTGGCTTGGTTGGGCCAAAAACGGCGATTCCGCTGGAACTACCGGGCTTAATATTCAAATAGAAGCTGTCCAAATTAAGCTTGTAGCGAAGGGCGGGAATCCTGGTGCGTCGTCTGCGCCCGCATTTATCTCGGTACCAGCCCTAACGCTCCAGGCGCATGTCGCCACGCTTGGTTGGATGAATCCCGTTGGCAACGGCGGCGTTGCGGGTACGACTGGCAGATCACTTGCGATTGAGGCACTGAAGCTAAGCGTCTCCAGTAGCGTATCGGGCGGTATTGAGTACTCTGCCCATGTGCAGGATGTGGGTTGGCAAGGCTGGACTTCCAATGGGAATGTTGCTGGTACGGTAGGCCGTGCTAAGCGCATCGAGGCTCTTAAGATTAGGCTGACTGGTGATCTGTCGAACTACTTTGATATCTGGTACCGAGCATATTGCCAAGACTTTGGGTGGCTCGACTGGACCTCAAATGGGCAGCCTGCGGGCACGTCTAGGATAGGCTGTAGAGTCGAGTCTGTTCAAGTGAAGATTGTTCCCAAGGGCGCTGGCGCTCCCGGTGCTACCGGGCGCCCGTTTACCGATCAGCCCTTGTTGCCTGCCGACATGATGGGCATGCTTAACCGGGCTAATAGATATTCGAGCAATACAAACTGGCTCATTATGGTTGACAGGCAAGCATGCCGCCTTGGAGTTTTTCGTGGACAGCGCGGGTCGTGGAGTTATGCTCAATACTGGACTTGCTCTACCGGCGCTCCTAGTACCCCAACGCCTACGGGTGAGTATACTGTCACCGGCAAGGGCTACTCGTTTGGACATGGGTATACCTGCTACTACTACACGCAGTTTTACGGGGACTATCTGTTCCATTCAATACCGTACTACCAGGGAACTTTTAATCCCATGGACAGCCGAATGGGAATGCATATTTCACAAGGCTGCGTGCGTTTGCCCATCGATCGCGCTAAATGGATTTGGGATAACGTGTCCCTTGCTACCAAGGTGGTAATTTACTAGCTATTTCGTAAACGGCGAGAGCTTGCTAGAGGGCCCTTTCCTGTTGTCGTAGTCTTGGCAACAGGAAAGGGCCCTTGCCGTTGAATTAGGCTCCTTTTTCTTCGTTCACCTAATTGGTAGCAACAATGAAGCCTACTCCCGATAGTATGGTTATTGACGACTGTCTATCTAGGAGGCGATTCCCTTGAAAAGGCAATTTAGAGCATTCATTGTTCTGATTTCCTGCTTCATGTCGATGGTGCTTTTGAGCCCTTTGGCTTGTTGGGCAGATCAAACTGTTGGTTCCAATGAATATGAATCCGTTCCAGAGACACAATCTGACTCTTCGGATCAAACTGCTGCTGCGGTCGATGAAGCGACGCCTTCGGTTGATGTTGCCGTGGAGCCTAAAGAGGCGGTCCCGGACGTCAGCTATAAATCTCACATTTCAGGCATTGGCTGGGAGTCAACGTTTACATCGAATGGCTCGATTTCTGGCACAACGGGCCAGTCTCGTAGGCTTGAGGCAATCAGGGTTTCCCTCCCTAATTCAGAAGACCTTGGTATCGAATACCGCTCTCATGTTCAAAATGAAGGCTGGCAGGGTTGGGTTTCTAATGGAGCTGTCTCCGGCACAACAGGGAAGGGCCTTCAGATTGAAGCCGTCGAGCTCAAGCTGACGGGTGACAGGTCTGCTTCTTATGACCTGTATTACCGAGTTCATGCTTCTAATTTTGGCTGGCTTGGATGGGCCTCGAATGGATCAACCGCCGGAACTACAGGCTGGTCCTATGCCGTTGAAGCAATGCAGATCGTTATTGTAAAGAAGGGTGATGCGGCTCCCGGCGATACCGCTGGTGCTTATGTCCCGTATGTCTTTAATTGCTCTCTTTCTCAGGTTGGGGATACGACTAAAGTGACCCTAAATATTCCGCAGGCTGAGGATATAAAACGACTCGGTATCGCTGATTCGATAAGGGTGGCGGGTACCATGTCGTATGGAGGGAAGGTTACCCGTTCTGTTTCCAGTACGATTGCACTCGGAGATTTGGATTCCAGTTCCAGTGAAATTGAATTTAGCAATTATGGTCCGTTTGACGTTACGTTGCAGTATTTGAAGAACGGAAACATCGTTCATGAGGATCATCAATCAATTGGCATTTCTGCGAGCGAGTACAACCTTGCTCCTTTGAGTGCTTCTTTCCCCGTTGTTCTCTATTCGCTTTCTTTCTGGGATATAAGCACCTCTTCTGCTGGAACGAGCATTCCGTCGATTGTGATGCTCGATCGTCCAAGTGCCTATAACTGGAACTCGCTTCCATCCGGGATGTATGGCCTTCCGTATCTGACTCATGAGGAGAATGCTTCTGGTTCGAGCTATCAGGCGTTCGCGGATTATGTCGCTGCTCTCTACAAGATCAATCCCAAGGCGAAGTTCAATCTGTATATCAATGACATCACCTGCTCGTTGATCCATAGGATGATTTATGCCAATAAGATTCCCGCCGGCCAGTACTCTATTCGTCTGTTGTCCGATGGATCTGCCACGTATGTATTTACCAACGAGGCCTTCGACGTTAAGGATCCAGATTCTAAGCAAGCTGAGCTGATTGCTTCTTGGAATGCTGCCAAGAAAAAAGAATACGAAACCGGTGAGGTTTCAAAGTCGTATAGCGATTATCACGATCACTGGGATTCTATGTATGCCGTGCTGAGCATTGAGCCCGGGACTCAGTGGTGGATGACTCGCACCAATCTGTTTACAAGCGGTGACGATAATGTCTTTGCGAGTAAGATCGCATCCGATCCTAACGTTAAGAAGATGAACGTTTCGAGCATGCTTACGAGCTTGCAGAATAGGGGAGAAGATACGGTCCAAGCGTTTAAGGCCCTGTATAACTTTAACGATGGTTATTTTGATGCGGCGACTCAACAGGGCAAAAAGGTAATGATGCTGCTTGGAACGTACGTTTCTTATGAGCAGAATTTTGACGACTATGCCAACTTGACGGAAGTTATCTATGGCGATGACTATTTGTATTATTACAAGGGGCACCCGAACACACCGACAGGCATGTATCCCCAAAAGCAGGAGCAGCTTGACCGTCTGGACATTACCGATGTCGATTCTTCCGTTGCTGCAGAGCTGATTCTCTTCTTTAATCCGGAGATCGGCCTGTCTGGATATGGGTCTAGTACGTATAACTCGGCCAGCGCCGATGCTGCTGGTGGACTTTGGAACTCAACGAAGACCGAGGCCTTGAAGCCGGGTGCCGTTATCGATTATTCGATTATGGATTGGTTTGCTTCTCCGGTTACCGAAGAGACGGATGCTGCAATCAGATCCCTTTGCAAGCAGGGCGACTCTTGCTATCTCGTAGAGTTTTCGGATTCCATCCTTGCTTCGGCAAATTACGACTTTGCTATTTATTCGCACAATAGCGGCGCTCTGACTTATTTCAAGAAGGACGAGTCGGGCTACGACGTCGTCAAGGTGTCACGAGGCTCGCTTGATGTTTTGGCAACTTCGCATGTTTCGAATGACGGTTGGCAGTCGGCTTCCAAGGGCGGAAATGTTTCTGGCACCGTTGGTCAGTCCAAGGCTGTCGAGGCTATTACTCTCAACCTGCAGAATGCTCCCTACGATGGCAGCCTGGAGTACAGGACGCATGTTTCCGATTACGGTTGGCAAGACTATGTGAAAGAGGGAGAAGTCTCCGGTACTACGGGTCAGAGCAAGTCCGTCCAGGCTATCCAAATTCGACTTACTGGTGAGATGGCCAATCGTTATGACGTTTACTATCGCGCTCATGTTCAGGACAAGGGCTGGCTTGGCTGGGCCTGCAATGATCAAGTTGCCGGAACGACTGGTTTCGATTTGAGGCTCGAGGCATATCAGGTCGTTTTAGTTGAAAAGGGTTCGCCCGCTCCTGGGGATACAGGTCAACCTTCTATTCAGAGAACGTTTTCAATCAGGGCTCATGTTTCAAACCTTGGTTGGCAGTCGCCTGTTTACGAAGGCATGACCGTTGGCACAACTGGTCGAAACCTTGCTGTTGAGGCGTTGACGATTAGCAAGCCTGATCTTGGGTATTCTGGCGGCATTGAGTATCGAGCTCACGTTCAGAATATCGGCTGGCAAAAGTGGGTCAAGAACGGCAAACTGGCCGGCACCACTGGAAAGTCTCTTGCTATTGAGGCTGTAGAAATTAAGCTTACGGGAGATCTTGCCAAGCATTATGACGTTGTCTATAGGGCGCATGTGCAAAACAAGGGCTGGCTTGATTGTGTTAAGTCAGGCGAGTGCGCCGGTACAACTGGTGAGGCCCTGCATATGGAAGCGCTTGAGGTTAATTTAGTTGTGAAATAGCCACCTATGGTTTAGCTGTCTTCAACTTGATGCGTCGGTTGGTATTATCCGAGAGGCGAGACCTCAAATCGATACAGTACTACTGAATTCTGTTTGAGGTGACATTTTTGTTTCCTTTCTGACGCCTATCACTCGATTAGTTTGATGCTGCATTTAAAACGCCGCGCCTCAGTACGTGCAATTGGGGCGCGGAACAATAGCTGTAGTTTGATGATGGAGAACTTCTGATTTGCTTTAGAAAAATGGATTACGATTACGAAATATAGGCCAATTCCGTTGTTCATTTAATTAAGAAAACTATTCCGGAGGATTTGATATGCTTAGAAGATGTTCGTTTAACGACTTGATATCTATTAATTGGGGATTGGCTTGAACACTAAGAAAATTGCTAGGGATATGGTCTTTGCCGTATTTGCACAAGGTTTAAGCACAGCCGTTAGTGTCATACTGACCCTTCTTTTGCCTAAGGTCCTGGGTGTTGCCGAGTTTGGATATTGGCAACTGTTCATTTTCTATCTTAGCTACGTTGGATTCTTTCATTTTGGGATTAATGACGGCGTCTATCTCATTCATGGCGGAGAGACCCGGGATGCGCTCGATAAAAAGGCGATTAACTCCCAGTTTCTGGTCAGCATTTTTTATCAGGCAGTAATCAGCGTTGCGGTAATACTTGTCGCCTTATTTGGGCCTTTTGAGACGCAGCGCCAGTTTGTTATTGTCTGGATTGGCATAATTCTGCTTGCAAATAATTGTTCGTTCTATTTGGGATATGTATTTCAGGCGGTAAATGAAACCGCGCTGTTTTCTTTTTCGGCAGCGCTTGACGCCTTGGCCTTTTTTGCGGCTCTGATCATTCTGGTTGTTTTCGGAGTTGATTCGTTCGAGCCCTATATTATTTTTTATACTCTGGCCAAATACCTCAGATTAGTTTATTGCCTGTATAAAGCTAGGGATATTCTGTCTGCTGGGGTTTTAGCGCACTCTGAAAGTGTTAAGGAGTCGATTGAAAGCGTTCGCGTTGGCATCAAGTTGATGTTTGCCAACATAGTAAGTAGTTTGATACTTGGTGTTGTTAGGTTTTTTGTTGATTTGAACTGGGGAATTGAGGTCTTTTCAATCGTCTCCTTTTCTCTATCGATTGCTGCTTTTTTCCTGACGTTCCTGACACAGGTTAGCATGGTGCTGTTTCCGAATTTGAAACAACTCGATCGTCATGGCTGCTCGAGCGCCTTTTGTATGATGAGGGACATTCTCGATTTGCTGCTTCCGGCGGTGTATATCCTTTATGGCCCCATAACGGTTGTTCTCAATTGGTGGCTTCCCCAGTATGCGAGAAGCATCCAGCTATTCGCGGTCCTATTCCCGATTTGCGTTTTTGAGGGGAAGATGGACATTGTCGGCACGACTTTTTTCAAAGTTTTGCGTGAAGAAAAACGGCTGTTAGAGGTTAATTTAGCAACTCTTCTCTTTAGCTTCGTGTGCACTCTGTTTGGTACTTATGTGGTTAAGTCGGTTGAATTTGTTCTCTTTTGCGTCGTAATTGCACTCGCGTCCAGATGCTTGTTGTCAGAACTGCTAATTGGCAGAACGCTCAATGTTTCTCGGACTAAATTGTCATTTGTAAGTGCCATATTGAGTCTTGGATTTGTAATTAACGCGCAATTGTTTACCCCACTTTTGACCTCTGTCATCTTTCTATTCGTATATTCAGCCTATCTAGTCATTAATAAGACGGTTTTTTGCAGGGTGTTCAAACTCAACGATATTTTGGAAAGTTAAGGAGTCGCTATGAAAGGCATCATCCTCGCCGGCGGGTCCGGCACGCGCCTGTACCCGCTCACGCTCGTGACCTCCAAGCAGCTGCTGCCGGTCTACGACAAGCCCATGATCTACTACCCGCTCAGCACACTCATGC
>NZ_JBBNLV010000026.1:0-11095 GCF_040092295.1 Collinsella sp. CLA-ER-H9 | reverse complement strand
CGAGCTCGTCGGGCGGCAGGTTGAGGAGCTCGTCGCCGGGACGGTGCAGGCAGACCTTCCTGAGCTTGCCGATCTCGGAAGGCACGTGCAGACCTTTCGTCATGGCCTCCTACCTTTCTTTCGGGCCTTACTGGCCGAATGTATCAGCGCCCCTCCATATGGGACGCTGCTTGCTGACAGCTCTAGTTATATCCAAATTCCATTCGTAATGCTACCTCGCCCCCGAACGGTCAGCAAAGTACGATGAACGGTATATCGCATATGATTTCCCATGATGCACTTCAGTTTCGTAAAGCAGATTTTCCTAGGTAAACGTTATTTTTCTAGGAAATCAAGCTTGAACACTCAAAGTTATCCATGATTCAAAATTGCATAGTGAAAACGGTTTTCTGCATATAAATGACGCTTGCCCTCGATTCGACCTACATTCGATTATATTCAGCTTGCTATCATTCTTATTCATACATTCTCACCAGTTGAGTGAGGATATAGATCGCTTGCTCAAAGCACCGGACGTTAGTGCTTCGGCTTGTCAGCGTAAGAAGTAGGTAAAGATACCGTTCACGCGATACGTCCGTGCCAGCGGTCGACTAAATTGAGACAATAGTGAATTAGAGTTAGGCTACCGTCCCCTGCGGGGACTGAACGGACAGATGCATATGCCGAGCAAAATCGAAAAGAAACAAAAGGCCGCTAAGCTGCGCAAGCCGCCGCGCGACTTCTCGTACACGCAAAACCGAGAGCTTAGCTGGCTGCGCTTTGACAACCGCGTGCTTGACGAAGCCTTCGACGAGACCGTTCCGCTGTTCGAGCGTCTAAAGTTCGTGTCGATTTTCGAGTCTAACCTCGACGAGTTTCTCATGGTGCGTGTGGGCGGCCTGTCCGATCTTGCAGAGCTCAAAAAACAGCCTGTCGACAACAAGAGCAATATGACCGCCTCCGAACAGGTCGATGCTGTCATGGCAGAGCTGCCCGGGCTCCTTACCCGTTGGGAGTCCATCTTTAAGAGCATCGAGGACAAGCTCGACGCTCTGGGCGTTCACCGCGCCCGCATCGATTCGCTTACGCCCGAGGAGCGCACCTTCGTAACCCGCTACTTCCAAGCCTACGTGTCGCCGGTCATCTCGCCGTTGGTCATTGACCCGCGCCATCCCTTCCCCAACCTGCGCAACGGCGCACTCTATCTGGCTTGTGGCCTGGACGGCGTCACCGACGAGGAGAGCCTGCTGGGCCTTATCGAGATTCCCACCTCGATGAACCGCGTGGTCGAGATCCCCTCGCCCACCGGCACCTACTCCTACATCTTGCTCGAGGACGTCATCCTCGCCTGCCTGGACAGTTGCTTTGGCTCCTATAAGCCGCTGGACCGCGCGCTGATCCGCGTCACCCGCAATGCCGATATCGACCCGGACGGCGAAGGCGTCGAGGAGGAAGAGGATTACCGCCAGCACATGAAGCGCATCCTCAAGAAGCGCCTGCGCCTGCAGCCGGTGGTGCTCGCCGTATCGGGCTCGCTCGAGAAGGCAACGCTCAAGACCATCCGCAAGGCGCTCGAGCTTTCTCGCCGCTCGGTCTTTACCTGCGATATCCCCCTTGACCTTGGCTACGTCTTTGGCATTGAGGGTAAGATTCCCGAGCACCTGCGCAATGAGCTCCTCTTTACGCCGTTTAAGCCGCAGCCCAATCCCACCATCGATATGGCCCGCTCCATCCGCGAGCAGGTGCTGCAGCACGACAAGCTGCTCTTTTACCCTTACGAGGCAATGAACCCGTTCTTGGACCTGGTGCACGAAGCAGCCTATGACCCCGAGTGTATCTCGCTGCGCATCACGCTCTACCGTGTGGCAAAGCAGAGCCGTCTGTGCGAGTCGCTCATCGATGCTGCCGAAAACGGCAAAGAGGTCACGGTGCTCATGGAGCTTCGTGCCCGCTTTGACGAGCAAAACAACATCGAATGGGCCGAGCGCCTGGAAGAGGCCGGCTGCACCGTTATCTACGGCTCCGAGGGCTTTAAGTGCCACTCAAAGATCTGCCAGCTCACCTATCGCGAGGGCATGGCGCTTACCCGCCTGACGCTTTTGGGTACCGGCAACTTTAACGAGAAGACGGCCAAGCTCTACAGCGACTTTATGCTCATGACCGCGCATCCCGGCATCGGCGAGGACGCCAACCTGTTCTTCCGCAACCTGTCGCTGGGCAACCTGCGCGGCGACTACCGCTTCCTGGGCGTGGCGCCCGTGGGCCTCAAGCCGCTCATCATGCGCGGCCTGGACCGCGAGATTCAGCGCGCCCTTGTCGGCGAGCCCGCCCGCGTGTTCTTTAAGCTCAACTCGCTTACCGACCGCGAGGTCATCGACAAGATTGCCGAGGCATCGTGTGCCGGCGTGCGCGTGGACATGATCATTCGCGGCATCTCGTGCCTCAAGCCCGGTGTTCCGGGCAAGACCGAGAACGTGCACGTGCGATCCATCGTCGGACGTTTTTTGGAGCATGCGCGCGTCTATGCCTTTGGCGTGGACTCGGACATGATCTACCTGAGCTCGGCAGACATGATGACGCGCAACACCGAGCACCG
Source organism: Collinsella sp. CLA-ER-H9 (assembly GCF_040092295.1). Lineage (NCBI taxonomy): Bacteria > Bacillati > Actinomycetota > Coriobacteriia > Coriobacteriales > Coriobacteriaceae > Collinsella > Collinsella sp. CLA-ER-H9. The sequence goes on along the minus strand of NZ_JBBNLV010000026.1, from coordinate 8,520 downwards.
CGTGGAGATCGCCTTCCCCGTGCTCGACCCCACCTGCCGCGCCCTGGTGCACGAGTACATGGGCATGCAGCTGCGCGACAACGTGAAGGCACGCAGCCTGACGAGTGACGGCACCTGGGTTCCGGTGGAGCGCAAAGAGGACGAGAAACCCTTCAACTCGCAGGAAGCTCTGCTGGAGCGCGCGTATCGCAACGCCGAGGCCGCCGCGCAGCAGCGCGCACAGGAGAAGGAACGTGTGGCCGAAAAAGTTATCCAGGACGAGATTGAACATGGGGCGGCTGCCAAACCGGAAGCGGTTGCCGCTCTCCCGGTGAATGAGCCCGAGGCTGCCGCAGAGCCCGCCGTGGAGAAAGCGCCCGAGGCCGCTACTGCGACTCCGGAGCCCGCCGCCGAGGCAAAGCCCGCCCCTGCTCCTGAGCCGCAGCCGGCCACACCCAAGGTCCAAGAGGTCCAGGCGACCGTCATTGAGCCCAAGCCTGCACCTGCACCTCAGCCCGAGCCGCAGGTCACCAAGCCCGCACCCGAGACGAGCGCCCGTCGCGATAAGCCCGCCGGCAAGACCAAGGCCATCGAGCGCCATCGCCCCGGTCGCGTGCGCATAGGCCTGGGCCTGATCGGCCTGGGTCTAAAGACGCTCATTACCGGCAAGACGAAATAGTCGTTTGTAGAAGCGCCCCGCATTTGGGGAAAGCCTCGGATGCGGGGCGCTTTTCCCTGCTACCATGGTGCGAATAACAACGCGAATGACAGGCAGGAATATGAAGCTCACTATAGAATCGATGACCTACGGCGCCGACGGGCTGGCGCACGCCGACAACGGCAAGGCCGTCTTTGTGCAGGGCGCCGTGGCAGGCGACACCGTCGAGGCCGAGGTCGTACAGGACGGCAAGTCGTTCATGCGTGCCCGCACCACCGAGATTCTGGAGCCAAGCCCCGATCGCATTCAGCCTCCCTGCCCCTTCGTGGGCATCTGCGGCGGCTGCTCGTGGGGCAATCTCTCACGCACGGCACAGCTCGCCGCCAAGGAGCAAAACCTGCGCTCCACGCTCGAGCGCATCGGCAAGTTCGCTCCTGAGCAGGTCGATGAGTTGGTACAGCCCATCTGCCACACCAAGGACGACTGGGGCTACCGCAATAAAATCGAGCTCGAACCGACCGTCGTCAACGGTCGCGTGCGTCTTGGCATGCACGGTGTCGACCCCAGCAAAATCGTGACCGTCGATACGTGCCCGCTGTTCGACAAGCGCTTCCCGAAGGCGCTCAAATCGGTCGTCGGCGCACTCAACTATCTAAGCGGCAGCCATGACTTGGGGCTCGAACGCGTGGGCATTCGCGCATCACGCCGCACCAAGGCACTCGAGGTCGCACTCTGGACGCCCACAGGCTCTTTTCCGCGCTCGCAGGTCTCCCGCGTGCTGGCGGACGCCGCTCACCCCACGAGCATCGTGCGCGTGATGAGCAAGGGCGAAAAGAAGGCCCGCCGTGTCTCCAAGGTCGAAATGCTCGCCGGAGAGGGCTCATGGACCGAGAATATCGCCGAGGGTCAGATGCGCTTGTCTGCCCCGTCTTTTTTCCAGGTCAACACCAAGGGTGCCGAGATTTTGATCGAGCTTGTCATGGAAGCACTCGACCCGCAGGAAGACGAGCTTGCCGTGGACCTGTACTGTGGTGCCGGCACCTTTACCCTGCCGCTCGCCCGCCGCTGCGACTTTGTCGCCGCCGTCGAGGCCTACGGCCCCGCCGTGCGCGACCTGCGCCGTAACCTGGAGATCAACAAGCTTGATAACGTCGACGTCATTGGCGGAGACGCGGTGCGCGAGTTCCCCGACCAGGATGCCGACGTCTTGGTGGTCGACCCGCCACGCGCAGGCCTCGCCCCCGAGGCGATCGACCTTATCGCCAGCACGAGTGCTCGCGATGTCGCCTACGTGAGCTGCGACCCGGCCACCCTGGCGCGCGATCTCAAACGCTTTGTCGAAGAAGGCACCTTCTTCCCCGTAAAGATCACGCCAGTCGACCTGTTCCCACAAACCTTCCACTGCGAGACCGTCGTCCACCTTAGGCGCAACTAGACTGTTTGCCCAAGGCCACGCCCGATGATTTTTCTGGGACGGGGATTAAATAATCAATTTGTACCAAATGATTATTTAATCCCCGTCCCTTTTTAAACATTGGGAAATCGAGCGTGGCAAGCGCATGTCTTCGGGGTATAAGACGCCTAATTGTATGCCGCCTTACGAAAGGAACTCTCATGCCCAGCGTTGCCGTTCTCGCCGCCGATGGCTTTGAAACGATTGAATGCCTGACCATGGTCGACGTCATGCGTCGCGGCGGCGTGCGCGCCACGCTCGTCTCGATCATGCCCACGCGCGAGGTCGTGAGCTCGCTGCAGATTCCCGTAACCTGTGATGCGCTCTTTGACGAAATCAACTTTGACGAGTACGACTGCGTCGTGCTGCCCGGCGGCCTGCCCGGTGCCACCAACCTGCGCGCCGACCAGCGCGTCTGCGACGTAGTCTGCGATTTCGCCGCGACCAAGCACGTTGCCGCCATCTGCGCCGCCCCGTTTATCCTGGGCGAGCTTGGTCTACTCGAGGGACGCCGCGCCACGTGCTTCCCCGGCTTTGAGAAGAGCTTCCCCGAGGGCACCTATACCGGCGAGAAGGTCACGCAAGACGGCAATATCATCACCGCTAGCGGCATGGCACAGTCACTCCCCTTTGCCTTGGAGCTGCTGCGCACGCTCGCCGGCGAAAAGGCCGTCGAGAAGGTCGCCGAGGGCATCCAACTATGATTTTGGCTTCGCAATCGCCGCGCCGCATAGAGCTGATGCGCGAGGCGGGCTATAACATTCGCGTAATTCCCGCAGACATCGATGAAACGCCTTTTGATGGCGAAGCTCCGCTTACGCTCGTCGAGCGCTTGGCGCGTGCCAAAGCTGCTGCCGTCGCGGCCGAGCATGCCGAGCCCAACGAACTGACCGTCGCGGCCGATACCATCGTCACCTTCGATGGCATGATTTTGGGTAAGCCGGCAAACGAGGACGAGGCGCGCACCATGCTCCGCGAGCTTTCGGGCCGCACGCACCAGGTGGCGACCGGCGTCTGCATCGTTAAAGCCGGCGACGCTACAGCTCCGCATGCCGCCGAGAGCCTGTCGTTTGTCGATGTGACCGACGTGACGTTCTATGAGCTTACCGAGGAGCAGATCAAGCGCTATGTTGCCTCCGGCGAACCCATGGACAAGGCCGGAGCCTACGGCATCCAGGGCACAGGCGGCCGCATGCTCGTGCACGACATTTCGGGTGACTTCTACAACGTGGTGGGCTTGCCCATCGCCCGCGTCGCACGCGCGATTCAAAAACTCTCGTAATTGCATCTGGCGCTGGGTATCCCCCAGCGCCTACAATTTTGCCGTACCGTACGGATCCCGACCGGGCATAAGGCCCGGCGGAAAACCGATAGGAGATAATATGGACACACTGCTCGAAGCCATCGATGTTTGCAACGTCGATGGCTTTTGCTTTGGCAACTATACGGACGAGGAGGCTGGCACCGGCTGCACCGTAATCGTGGCGCCCGAGGGTGCCACCGGTGGCGTTGACGTACGCGGTGGCGCTCCCGCTTCGCGCGAGACCGACCTGCTGCGCCCCGAAAACACCGTCGATAAGGTCCACGCCGTCTGCCTTTCGGGTGGATCGGCCTTTGGCCTCGAGGCTGCAAGCGGCGTCGCTCGCGAGCTTGAGAGCCGCGGCATCGGCCTTCCCGTCGGCCCCACGCAGGTGCCTATCGTGTGCTCCAGCTGTATCTTCGACCTCGCCTTTGGCGATCCCACCGTGCGCCCCGACATAGAGGCCGGCATCGCCGCCGTGCATGAGGCACTCGACAACACCCCCACCACGCTCGAGCAGGGCAATGTAGGTGCCGGCACGGGTGCCACCGTCGGAAAGCTCATGGGGCCCGCCACCTGCATGAAGGCCGGTCTCGGAGCTGCCGCCGTGGCGCTCGGCCCCGTCAAGGTGGGCGCCGTGGTCTCGGTCAACGCCTGCGGCAACGTCGTCGACCCCTTCACCGGCGAGTGGGTCGCCGGCATGCGCGCCGCAGCCGATAGCGACCAGATCGTCGACATGGAGCTCGCCGCCTTTGCCGCCGCCGGCTCTATGCAGATGCCGCTCGACCGCACCAACACCACCATCAGCTGTATCGTCACCAACGTGGAGCTCACCAAGGCCCAGGCCACCAAGGTCTCCCAGATGGCAGCAGACGCCTACGCGCACGCCATCCGCCCCACACACACCACCAACGACGGCGACACCATCTACACCCTCGCCAGCGGCAAACTGGGAGCCCAGGCAAGCGCCGCCGTTCCCCTAGACCTGCTGGGCATGCTCGCCGTAAGGGCCCTACAGACCGCCATCGTAAACGGAGCCAAAAGCGCCAAAACCTCCCACGGCATCCCCGGCGCCGCGAAGTAATCTCACTCGACCGTCGGTCGGAGGCGGGCGGGCATTACGTTTGCTGCTCTACAGTCCTATGCAAGACGAAGGCCACATTAAGTGGCCTTCTTTGCATGCGGAACTCGCGACAAACGTAATGCCCGCCCGTCTCCGACCGACTTCCAACCTAATTCTTTTCAGCCCAGGCCCCTGTGTACCGCGCGTCTAAGATCTTCAAAATTCAGCTGCCTGACAATCGATTCTTATAGCAGAGGCCCCTTGGCCTTTAGTTTGATACAAGTTCCGCACGAGCCGGAAAGCACTTAATGTGCTTTCCGTGCGAGCAGGACTGTTCGCAGTAGCAAACTAAAGGCCAAGGGGCCCAGTCAACCCATCAGCAGCGATTACTCAGCAGCTAGTTGAATTTGAAGATCTTTGAGGCAAGACGGTATAGGCCGAGTGTGGTTTTGTCACCAGCCCGACCGGGCAGGTTGGTGAAGAAGCCGACCACACCGTAGCGTGCACGACGATACATACGCTCGTCATAGGCCTTTAAATCACTCCACAACGTCTTCAGGCGCTCGTCGGCACAATCCTCGTCGGAAAGCTTAGTGAGCACCGAGCAGATTGCCATCATCATGGTGAAATAGCCCATCATGTACGAGCGCAGACGCGACGACTCGACATCGCTGTACAGGTGGAACGACTCCATCATGATGCGCGTCACGCGAAACTGTTGGTCCAGACGCTTGACCATCGTGGCCTCGTTGACGCTTTGGCCCTCACGGCCGATAAAGTAGCGGTAGAGGTCGATGTCGGCGTAGTACATGGTCTTGCAGCGCGGTAGCGGCACGTAGGCGTAGATGTTGTCTACATAGAACGTGTGCGGCGGCATAGGCAGATTGGACGCGCGCAGCACATCCGTGCGATAGCACAGGCTGTGCATGAGCAGATTCTGGTCCAGACGGAAATGACCAATCTGGTCCCAGGTAAAGATCTTTTTCCGCGGCAGGGCAAACTTGTAGCCAATAGCGGTGTGCGTACCCTCGTAAACCTTCTCGTACACATAGTTCGAGATAAAGAGGTCGACGCGCTGGTCGCGCTCCTCAAAACCGCGAAGGATCGAAAGCATGGTCGACAGGGCTGCGCCATCGAGCCAGTCGTCCGAGTCGACAACTTTGTAGTAGGTGCCCTGTGCCTCGCGCAAGCCCGAAAGGACGGCAATGCCGTGGCCGCCGTTCTCCTGATGCACCGCGCGGATGATTCCGGGGTAACGCGTCTCCCACTCATCGGCCTTGGCCGCCGTCTCGTCCTTGGAACCGTCATCGACGATGATGATCTCGATATCGGTGGCGTAATTGCTCCCCTCCAGAATGGAGGTGATGCAATGGTCCATGTCCTTGGCGGCGTTATACGAGGGAATACCGAATGATATGACTTTATGCATGGCAGGCGATAATCTCATCCGAAAGATCGAGGGCGGAGTTGGTCACGGCATCCATATCGTAGTAACGATACTCGGCCAGGCGACCCACCGGGTGGAAGTTCGTCAGGTTCTGAACGCGCTCAAGATAGCACTCATAGAGCTCACGGTTCTCGGGCTCCAGAATGGCGTAGTACGGCGTCTCGCCCGAGCCGGGCGTATAGGCCTTGGAGTACTCCTTCATGATGGTGGTCTTGCCGGGCAGGACCTGACCGGTCATGTTCTTGAACTCGGTGATACGCGTGTAATCCTCGCTCGTGGTGTAGTTGACGGTGCCCACGGGCTGGAACTGGTCCATATCGAGCGTCTCGAACTTCATGTCGAGCGTACGGTACGGCAGAGCGCCCAAGTCGAGGTTGAACAGCTCGTCGAGCGGACCGGTGTAGACGATCTCGCCGCCATAGACCTTGCCGTCGATCTTGACGGTGGTCTCGTCGATCTCGAAGAGATCGCGGGCGTCCACGTCGCAGAACACATCAATCAGATCGTGGTCGAGCATGTGCTCGAACAGCGCGGTATAGCCGTCCTGCGGCATGCCCTGGAAGGGAGCCTGCGGGAAGTAGCGGTCATCGTCGCCCACAAAGACGGGAACGCGACCGGTGATCGAGGGATCGATCTGGTCGGGCGTCTGGCCCCACTGCTTCATGGTGTAATGCAAAAAGACGTTCTCGTAGACGTAATCGGCGACCTCGGCAAGATCCGGGTCGTTCTTCTTGCGCAGCTCCATGATGGGCACCTTGACGTCCTTGCCAAAGGTCTCCACGAGCTTCTGATACAGCTCCTCGCCGCGCTCGTCGCCAAAGGCGAGCTTGAGGCTCGCGTGGTTAAAAGGCACGGGCATGAGGGTGCCGTTGATGTTGGCAAGCACCTTGTGCTGGTAGTCCGTCCACTTGGTAAAGCGCGACAGGAAATTGTGGACGCGCTCATTAAAGGTATGGTAGATGTGCGGACCATACTCGTGGACCAGGATTCCGGCCTCATCAGCGCAGTCGTAGGCGTTACCCGCAATGTGGCTACGGCGCTCCAGAACGGCAACACGATAGCCGATGGTCTCGGCGAGACGGCGGGCACAAACGGCACCGGCATAACCGGCACCGACGACAATCATGTCGTATGCGCCGGCGTTAAAGCCTTCAGGCAGGCCTGAGGTAATCTGCATCGATACTCCTTGTCAAAAGCCACGGGCTCGTTAGCTGGGCTTTTCTCGAACATTCTTCGAGACATATTTATCAGAGCGATTATAGCGCTAATGCGTCCTATAATGAGCTTGCCACACAAGGAAAGCTCAAGCACCGCGGCGAACATAATTGAAAGGTAAACCCGCTAGCAGCGGGTTTATTCGTGAACAGCCGGGCGCCTGGAGCTTAGCGAAACGCTTGTAAGGAGTAACATGAGCGATTTCCTAAACCGTATGAAGTCTGCCGCCAAGGCCGACCTTAAGACGATCGTCCTGCCCGAGGGCGAGGATCCGCGCACCATCGTCGCAGCCACCAAGATCATCGAGGAGGGCCTGGCAAAGATCGTCATCCTGGGTAACCCCGACGAGATCAACGTTCCCGGCGCTACCGTCATCGATCCGCGCAATGCCGAGAAGCACGAGGAGTACGCGCAGAAGTTTGCCGAGCTCCGCGCCAAGAAGGGCGTCACCATCGAGCAGGCTCGCGCCCAGGTGATGGACGCTACCTACTTTGGCACCATGATGGTCAAGATGGGCGATGCCGACGGCCTGGTCTCCGGCGCCTGCCACTCCACCGCCGACACCCTGCGCCCCGCGCTGCAGATCCTCAAGACCGCCCCGGGCACCAAGCTGGTCTCGGCCTTCTTCGTGATGTGCACCGACACCCCGCAGTTCGGCACCGACGGCACGCTGATCTTCGCCGACTGCGGCCTCAACATCAACCCGTCCTCCGACGAGCTCTCCGAGATCGCCATCGCCTCCGCTCACTCCTGGTCCACCTTCATGGGCAACGTTGAGCCGCACGTGGCCATGCTCTCCTACTCCACCATGGGCTCCGCCGGCGGCGAGGTCGCCAAGAAGGTCCAGGAGGCCGTAAAGTTCTGCCACGAGAAGGCTCCCGAGCTCGCCATCGATGGCGACCTGCAGCTCGATGCCGCTATCGTCCCCACCGTCGCCCAGCTCAAGGCTCCCGGCTCCTCCGTTGCCGGCAAGGCCAACGTGCTGGTGTTCCCCGACCTTGAGGCCGGCAACATCGGCTACAAGCTCGTCCAGCGCTTCGCCGGCGCCGACGCCTACGGCCCCATCCTGCAGGGCATCGCCAAGCCGGTCAACGACCTTTCGCGCGGCTGCTCTGCCGACGACATCGTGGGTGTCGTTGCCATCACCGCCGTCCAGGCTCAGATGGCTGAGTAGCGGACATATCCCCTCGGGACCCTACAGGGTAAAGCTCTGAAAACGTCCTCGGACATGTCGGAAGCCCCCGCTGCGCGCTACGCGCGGCGGGGGCTTCTTTCGTCCTGACGCTCCTATTTGGCAAGGTGTTTTTTAGAATCCTTTTTGCGCTCGGCCTCGAAGGCCTGCCTGTCCCAATCGAGCGGAAGTCCGGCCTCGACCCATGCCTCGTAGGCCCTCCTTATGGGCTTG
>NZ_JBBNLV010000025.1:0-14299 GCF_040092295.1 Collinsella sp. CLA-ER-H9 | reverse complement strand
CCGGACATGCCGTCCTCCGATCTCCCGGGGCCGGCCGATCCGGCCCTCAGGGTATCGGGTTCCCACATTCATCCGCACATGTGCGGATGAATGTGGGAGGTGTTCGAATGAAGTCGATAATCAAGGAATTCGTGCGAAACACAATGAAAAACAGTTTGATGTGAGTTAATATAAACAACGTCGTGAGTATGGCTCCTGTCGCATGGTTGGCAGGGGTTAAACACAAAAAGGAGTCAATTATGGTTTCTGAGAAGGCTACCCTCGTTAATCCTCAGGGTCTTCACATGCGTCCCGCTGGTCTCTTCGCCTCCACCATGGGCAAGTACGCCTGCGACGTGACGGTCGTCACCCCCGAGAAGGAGGTCAACGGCAAGTCCCCGATGGCCCTCATGGCTGCTGGTATCCCCTGCGGCACCGAGGTCGAGGTCAAGTGCGACGGCGCTGACAAGGCCGAGGCTCTGGCTGCTGCCGTCGAGCTCATCAAGAGCGGTCTTGGCGAGTAGAACTCAAACGGGTCGTATGTTGAACAATTAAGTTCATACTTGGGGGCGCAGTGACCTGTATTAAGGTAGCTGCGCTCTTTTGTCATGGATATGGCAAAACGCTTTATCACATGACACGGAGAGAGGAATGGGAATGTATCAGGGAGTCAACGCATCCGAGGGTATCGGTATCGGCACCGTCATGGTCGCCGTCGATCCCGACTTGACGTTTGAGCCGCACGAGGTTGCTGATTCGGCAGCAGAGAAGGAGCGCTATCAGTCCGCTCTTTCGGTCTTCTGCGAGAAGACCCAGGCTCAGGCCGACCACATGAAGGAGACGGTGGGCGAGGCCGAGGCCGAGATCATGAGCGGACACATTGTCCTTGCTCAGGATCCGGGCATGACCGACGCCATCAACGCCGCCATTGACGGCGGCACCTGCGCCGAGCAGGCGCTTATGGACACCTCGACCATGTTCGAGAACATGTTCCTGTCCATGGACGACGAGATGTTCCGTCTGCGCGCGGCCGACATCGCAGACATCCGCACCGGTATTCTGGCTGAGCTGCTGGGTAAGGAGGTCGTCGACCTTTCCGTCCTGCCCGAGAACACCGTCGTTGTCGTGCACGACCTTACGCCGTCCATGACCGCCACGATCGATAAGGCCCACGTTGCCGGTATCGTCACCGAGACCGGAGGGCGTACGTCGCACTCCGCGATCATCGCACGCGCCCTCGAGATCCCGGCTGTCCTTTCGGTTGCCAACAGCTGCACCGCACTGCGCAACGGCATGACCGTTGTCGTCGACGGTGGCAAGGGCATCGTCGAGGCCGATCCCAACGAGGAGACGCTCGCCGCCTACACTGCCAAGGCCGAGGCCTTCGCTGCCGAGAAGGCAGCCCTCGAGGCTTTCCGTGGCAAGCCGTCAGTGACCGCCGACGGCATCAAGAAGATCATCGCCTGCAACATCGGCAATCCCGACGACGTTCCTAACGCACTCGATCACGACGCCGAGGCTATCGGTCTGTTCCGCTCGGAGTTCCTGTTCATGGACTCTGCTGAGCTTCCTTCCGAGGAGGAGCAGTTCAACGCCTACCGCAAGGTCGCCAGCGCGCTCAAGGGCGCTCCCGTCATCATCCGCACGCTCGATGTGGGCGGCGACAAGGAGATTCCGTATCTGCACATGGTCAAGGAAGACAACCCCTTCATGGGCTTCCGTGCCGTGCGTTACTGCCTGGCCAATCCCGATCAGTACAAGGTTCAGCTTCGCGCCCTGCTGCGCGCCAGCGCCTTCGGTGACGTCAAGATCATGATCCCGCTCGTCACCTGCGTCGAGGAGGTCGTGGCTGTCAAGGAGCTCGTCGAGCAGTGCAAGACCGAGCTGACCGAAGAGGGTCGCAAGTTCAACGAGAACATCGAGGTCGGCATCATGGTCGAGACTCCCGCCGCTTCGCTGCTCGCTGACCGCCTGGCCGAGGTCGCCGACTTCTTCTCCATCGGTACCAACGACCTGATCGGCTACACCATGTGCGCCGACCGTGGCAACGACACCATCTCCAACCTGTACCAGGTGTACTATCCCGCCGTGCTCCGCTCGCTCAAGAACATCATCGAGAGCGGCGTGAAGGCCGGCATCATGGTCGGTATGTGCGGCGAGGCCGCTGCCGATCCGCTGCTTGAGCCGCTGCTGATCAGCTGGGGCCTGGAGGAGTTCTCGATGAGCGCTCCGTCCATCCTGCGCGCCCGCAAGACCATCAGCCAGTGGACCAAGGCCGAGTGCGACGAGCTCGCCGAGAAGGCGCTCGCCTGCAACACCGCCGCCGAGGTCAAGGCACTGCTCGAGTCCGCAGCTCGCTAATTTGGTATCAGAGGTAACCGCGTGGTTGGAATGGGCCGGCCACGCGGCCCTCACATATACAGGGGGTACTATAAATGTTCTACACGCTAACCGCTAACCCGGCTGTCGACATGACGGTTTCGAGCTCTCCGCTCGAGCCCGACGAGAACGTCCGCACCGGCTCGGCCAGCTACACGGCTAACGGCAAGGGCCTCGACGTGTCCTTCGCCTTTAAGAAGATGGGCGTCGACACCGTCGCGCTCGGCTTCTTCGCCGGCTTCACGGGCAAGTTCATCGTCGAGGAGGTTATGAACCTGGGCTGCCTGTGCCGCCCGGTCTGGACCGACGGCATCACGCGTATTAACACCTACGTCAACGATGGCCAGCACGAGTACGGCATCCTTAACCCCGGCGCCCCGATTACGCCGGAGCATCAGAAGGAGCTCTACAACATCCTGGACACCGCGGGCGATCTTGAGTGCCTGATTGTCTCCGGCTCCGTGCCTCCCAAAGCTACGCCCGACTTCCTGGCCCAGGTTATGGAGCACGCTCAGGCCCGTGGCGCCGACGTCGTCCTGGACCTGTCCTCCGACAAGCTCAAGGAGCTCGCTCACAAGAAGCCGCTGCTCATTAAGCCGAACCATCACGAGATGAAGGCCATCTTCGGCGTGCCGGTCGACACCGACGACGAGGTCCGCGTTGCCATGAAGATGGCTCACGACGCCGGCGTTCAGAACGTGCTGCTCACCCGTGGTAGCCGCGGCGACGCTTATTTCTCCAACGGCGAGGACATCTGGTACGCCAAGCGTGAGTTCAACATCAAGCTGGTCTCTTCCGTCTGCGCCGGCGACTGCACCCTCGCCGCGTTCCTGCACAAGTGGTACAGGGATCGCGACAACGTCGAGGAGGCCATGAAGCTCGCTATGGCCACCGGCGCCAACGTTGCCGAGTCCGTCGGCATCGGCGACTTCGGTCACGTCGATGAGTACAGCAAGCGCGTTGCTGTCCGCAAGCTCGACCGCAAGTAAGCGAAACACGACATATTCGTGTGCATATGGCGTCCCGGTTTTTGCCGGGCGCCATTTTTTTACATTGCGGGGGAGCGGCGGGGCAAAAAACAGGATTGCTTGTCCCGCCATCTCGCCGCCCTACCGTCCTGCACGCGTTCTACACCGTTTGCCGAGTTGCTATGGTCTTTTCCCGAAGCGTGGAATATACTTTCATTAACACGTTACCTTGTGAAAGGAACATTCATGATTTACACGCTCACTGCAAATCCGGCCATTGACTACAACATTGCCTGCGACGGTCTTTCCGCCAACACTGTCACCCGCACGCGCAACGCGGTCTACACGCCCAACGGCAAGGGCCTCAACGTCTCGTTCACGCTCGATCACTACGGCGTCGACACCACGATCCTGGGCTTTTTTGCCGGCTTCTCGGGCGAGTTCATCGTCAAGGGCGCCGAGGCCCTGGGCGTGCCCGTCAAGCCCGTGTGGACCGACGGCATCACGCGCGTCAATGTCTTCCTCAACGCCGGTCCCGATACCGAGTACAACATGGTCAACGCTGGCGCTGCCATCAATGCGGCCAACGAGCAGGAGATGTTTGAGCTCATTGATTCGCTCGACGACATGACCTGCCTGGTCATTAGTGGCTCGCTGCCCCCCAACACCTCCGAGGGTTTCCTGGCCGAGGTACTTCGTCGTGTTAAGGCAAAGGGTGCCGAGTTCGTGCTTGATATCTCGAGCCATCAGCTGGCCGACCTCATTGCCATGAAGCCGCTGCTCATTAAGCCTAACGACGACGAGCTGCTCGACATCTTTGGCATTAAGGTGAGCGGTGGAGATGACGAGTCTGTCAAGGGCGCGATGGCCGAGCTGCACGCCAAGGGCGCTAAGAACGTGCTGCTGACCCTTGGTGGCGACGGCGCGTACTTCTCCAACGGCGAGCACATCTGGTTTGCCAACCGCACCTTTGAGGTCAAGCTGCTGTCGACGGTCTGCGCCGGCGATTCCTCGCTCGCTGCCTTCCTGTCCGTGTGGCACGATGCCCCCGAGCGTGTTGAGGACGCCCTGCGCCTCTCGATGGCCACCGGCGCCAACGTGGTCGAGTGCCCGGGTTTGGGCGATTTTGCCAAGGTCGATGAGTATCAGAAGGGTATCGCCATCCGTCAGGTCTGCTAGTTCCGACAACTTGCCTGAATAGTTCGATTATTTCGCATCCGTCTTAGACCAAGACGGATGCGTTTTTGTTTATCGGACTTGCGTGTGCAGCGGAGGCTGTTTCTTGTTAGACTTCTTGAGAACCATCGATTAACGCTTGCAGGCGTAGGAGGCCATAGGTATGTGCAAAGCTTCGCTCAACGGTACGCAGCCCTCAGGCGCCTCCATGCGTGTGCTACATGCGCTTGAGGCAGCCGGTCTTGAGGCCTGGTTCGTGGGCGGTTGGGTACGTGACGCCCTGATGGGACGCCCCAGCCACGATGTCGACATGTGCTGCAGCGGCTTGTGGCAGGAGTCCAAGGCGGCACTCGAGGCCGCTGACATTGCGGTAGTTGAGTCGGGCATTAAATTTGGCGGCATTACCGCCATTTGTGACGATGAGCGCATTGAGGTTACGACGTATCGTCTGGACGGCTTTTACACCGATGGCCGCCATCCCCAGAGTGTGGAGCGTGCGGCGTCGCTTGAGGACGATCTGGCGCGTCGCGACTTTACCGTTAACGCTATGGCTTGGCATCCCGAGCGCGGTCTTATCGACCGCTACGATGGCCAGGGCGACTTAGGGCGTAAGTTGATCCGCGCCGTCGGAGATCCCAAGCGTCGTTTTAACGAGGATGCGCTTCGCATGCTGCGCGCGGTGCGTTTTGCCTGCCGCTTGGATTTTATGATCGAGCCTAAGACCAAACAGGCACTTGCCGAATGCTCGCCGCTGCTCGATGCCGTGGCACGCGAGCGCGTGGGCATTGAGCTTGAGGGCATTCTTTCGACCGGTCACGGGGGAGACGCGATGCTGCGCTACCCCGAGCTCATTTGTGCCGCCGTGCCCGAGCTTGCGCCGGCTCGTGGGTTTGACCAGCGCAGCGTCTACCATGCCTTTAATGTCTACGAGCATATCGCTCGCGTGTTGACGGTAGCGGGGGAGTTGGCGCTGTGTGACGGCGTAGCGCCTTCGCCGAGCTTAATGTGGGCGGCGTTTTTGCACGACGTCTCCAAGCCCGATTGCTTTACGGTCGACCATGCGGGCAGCGGCCATTTCTACGGTCATCCCGAGCTTGGCGCCAAGAAGGCGCGCGTCATTATGGATCGTCTAGCGCTTTCGCACGATTTGATTCGCGATGTGTGCCTACTCATCAAGTATCACGATAAGCCGCTGCGCCCCGAGCGCTCTTGCTTACTCAATATGATGCGCTTGCTTTCGGGCGAGGGCATCGACACGCCGCGTCTGATTGACGAGCTCATGGACCTTAAGCGTGCCGATACGCTGGGCAAGGCGCCGTCGTGCTTCTATTACGTCGAGACGATCGAGGAGATGCGCTCACTCGCCCACGGACTGCTTGAGGCAGGGGAGCCCTATACGCTCAAGATGCTTGCCATCAACGGCGGCGACCTGATTCGCGCCGGCGTCAAACCGGGGCCGGAGTTGGGGCAGCTGCTCAACGCCGCCCTCGACGCCTTAATCGAGGACAACGTCCCCAACGAGCGCGAAGCCCTTCTGGCCCACCTCAACCTAGGATGATTTTTCTGGGACGGGGCTTAAAAAATCATTTTGAATGAAGTTGTGGTCTTAAAGAATCGCTCAGCAATCTGAAATGATTTTTTAAGCCCCGTCCCAGAAAAATCATAGGCTGTGGCTTTTAACTGCGCTTTCCATAACCTCCCGACAAAATTCGGGCAATTTGGATTTTCTTCTTGCGCTCGCGTTTTATGTCCCGTAATATATGTCCTCGCAGCACGGCAGTGCAGATGTCATGTGGCCCGTTCGTCTAGCGGTTTAGGACGCCGCCCTCTCAAGGCGGAGATCACCAGTTCGAATCTGGTACGGGCTACCACTTCTTTTCTGCTGAGGCTTATGGCCCGTTCGTCTAGCGGTTTAGGACGCCGCCCTCTCAAGGCGGAGATCACCAGTTCGAATCTGGTACGGGCTACCATGTTTTAGATACCCGGCCTTTCGTGAGAAGGTCGGGTTTTTTGTTGCGTGTGGGCTGGTCTGTTAATCCCATTTGCCTCATAGCTTTACGTTTTGCTCATCTCCCATACGGGTACAATAGGCCAGATACTTTGACGGTCAGAAGGAGCCTCATGACGGAGTCCTCTCAGCATAGCCCAAAGCCCCAGGTCGAGGTTTCTGGCGGCGATGACAACAAGAGCGCGCGTCGCGGCGCCATCTTCATCGGCGTTGTGCTGATCGGGTATATCGTCTATCTGGTCGTGACCGGGCAGATGGGGCAGTTTTGGGCCGCTATGTCCAGCGTTCAGATGCCCTGGCTCTTCGCCGCATGCTTTTGCATGTTTTTGTATCTTGTTTTTGGCATCGTGGCGTACGCGATCGCCGTTTGGCTCGACCCCGATTCGCCCGTCGGCATCCGCGACCTCATTTCGGTCGAGGCGAGCGGCATCTTCTTTGGCAACCTGACACCCATGATGATGGGCTCTACGCCTGCTCAAATTTACCGCCTTACCAAAGCCGGCCAAAACGTGGGCGAAGCGGGTGCCACGCAGTTCACCCGCTTTATCGTGTACCAGTTTGGCCTGGTGGCATGGGGTGCCATTCTGCTGCTCGCCCGCATGCCGTTTTTCGCCGAGCGTTATGGCGACATGACGCTGCTGTGCGTCTTTAGCTTTGGCGGTCACTGCTGCATCCTACTCGGCATCTTTGCCGTGGCGTTGATGCCCAAGACCGTCACGCGCGTCGCTCATTGCATCATCAATTGGCTCGAGCGCGTGGGCGTCTCGGCCACAAAGATCGAGGGCTGGCGCACCTTTGTCGATGGCGAGATCTACTCGTTTTCCGAGAAATTCAAACTATCTGCCGGCCATTTTTCGTCCATGCTGCTCACGGTCGTCATCACTATGCTGCAGCTGGCGTTTTTCTACCTGGTTCCGTACTTTTTGATGCTCTCTTTTGGCCACCACGAAGTCGACTTTTTCTCGGTCATGGCTGCGAGCGCCTTTGTCCAGCTGCTGAGCTCCGCCGTTCCGCTGCCCGGCGGCACTGGTGGCGCCGAGGGTGGCTTCGCATTGTTTTTGGGTCACTTTTTTGGCACGGCATCGACTGCCGGCTATCTGCTGTGGCGTCTGATCACCTTTATCGCGCCGACCATTTTGGCCGCCCCGCTGCTGGGCCTTAAGAGCGCTCACAACGAGAGTATCCATGCACGCTGGGACCGTATGATGCGCAAGCTCGGGCGCACGCCTCAGACGCCCTCTACGCCCGTTAAGGCACATCCTGCGTGCCAGGTTACCGTTGATCCCAATCAACGTGCTCAAAAGCCTGCTGTGGCCCCTAAGCCGGCACGCCAGACCTACGTTCGCCAGACTGGCGACGGCATTCGCGTTTCCCCGGCGGCGCTCAATAAAAAGAAGCGATCTTAGGGCCCGGTCGGCGAGTCGTGCGTTCTTGATGACGCTCGTCATTGCGATGTGAGATGTAGGATAATCCTCTTACGTTGATTATCTCCCACATGTAGAGGACTTACAGGTGGGCTGTTGACATGAAGGGGACACGTCTATGGCTACCACCAAACCGCGCCTTGACCGTCGTATCGTCCGCAGTCGCAATGCGATTCTTTCGGCGTTTGAGCGACTGCTTATGGAAAAGCCCCTGGCCGATATTACGGTGAGCGCTATCGCGCGCGAGGCAAATGTCGACCGTAAGACCTTCTACGTGCACTTTGGCACGGTCGACGGCTTGCTCGACGCCATTGCCGTCGATGTGGTCGAGATGATCGTCGATTCAGTCGAGAAGACGCTTTCCTCCATGGGCGGCGACACCAACGAGCGCGCACTTGGCGCTGCGGCGTCCTTTTTCAAGACCGTTAACGAGGCGCTGTGCAACAACCTGGTGCTTAATCGCCAGTTGATCGAAAACATTCCGCTCGACGACTTTATGGCTCGTCTGCGTTTGCCGCTCGAGCACGAGATCGCTGAGCGTGATCTGCTGCCCGAGGGTCTAAAGGACGAGATGTTCGATTACTACCTGGCGTTTTTGCTGTCCGGCATTATCGGCATCTATCGCACGTGGGCGTTGTCCGATGGCTCGGTTCCCATCGAGCGCGTCTCGGCGGTCGCCAACGACCTGACGTTGAATGGACTATCGAGTCTGGAATCTCGTTTCGAATAGCACTAGCGCCTTATCCCCCCCCCTGAGTTGCGGTGAAATAAGGACTGAATAGGCCTTTTAACAGCTTAAACACTCCCTATTTCACCGCAACTCAGGGGAATTGCATTACTGATAGCGCAGACACTCGACTGGATCGAGCTTTGCGGCGCGGCGGGCGGGGTAGAAGCCGAATACCACGCCGATGCCGACCGATACAGCAAACGCGAGCAGCACAGTCGTAATGGAGAAGCTCGGCGTAATCGACCCGGTGGCCCCAAACTCGCTCATAATGCCCGAGCTCGCGGCAAAAAAGGTGAGCCCCCAGGCCAGTAGATAGCCAATCACGACACCTAAAATTCCGCCGGTGATGCACAGCGCCGAGGACTCGGCCAAAAACTGAGCGGTGATGTCACGTCGGCTTGCGCCCAGGGCGCGGCGGATACCGATTTCGCGGATGCGCTCGGTCACGTTGGTGAGCATCATGTTCATAATGCCGATTCCGCCCACAAGCAGCGATATGCCGGCAACCGCGCCCATGATGAGCGAGAAGGCGCCCATAAATGAGTTGAGGGCATCGATAGCGCTCTTCATGGAGCTTGCCGACACGCTGTCGTACTCGTCGTCCTCCGAGATGCCCTTCATGCTGCGCACCTTGGATTCGATCGTTTTGCAGAGCTCATCCATGTTCGTGCCTTCGGTGGCGAGCGCCGTCACGCTGGGAAACGACGGATTGTCATCGCCGTAGAGCTCGGCGATCGTTTCTCGTGGCATGTACAGGCTCAGCGAGCCCATGGAGTCGTTGCCTCCGTCGATGACGCCAATGATCTGCACGTCTCCGCTCGAAACCTTGATGGTCTTGCCGAGTGCGTCCTGTTCGTTGCCGTAAAGTTGCTCGGCGCCGCCGCGGCCGATGAGCGCCACGTGCGCGCCTGATTTTGACTCGATGTCGCTATAGGTGCGACCGGCAACGATCTTGCTGGCGCCCACGGCATCGAGCATGTCGCTATCGACGCCCTGTGCCATGACGGTATAGCTTTTATCTCCAACTTTGTACTCGGAATAGGCGCTGTCGACGATGCCGATCTGCTCAATTTGCGGCACCATCTTGCGCAGCTTCTCGACGTCCGAATCGGTGAGCTCTTGGGAAGAGTAGATCTGAACCATGCGAGCGGCGTTAAGTCCCAAGCTGTTGACCAGGCTGTTTTGGATGCCGCCGATAAGCGAGGTCATGGCTATGACCGAGGCGATGCCAATGACGATACCTAGGATAGTGAGTAGGCTACGTCCCTTGTTGGCCTCGAGCGAGTGCAGGGCTTCTTGGACAAGATCGCGGGTGCTCATGCTTTCGCTCCTTTCGGCGGTGTAGAAGGTGCGTAAATCGCGGGCAGGTTGCTGACGGCGCCGCGTAGGGTATTCGGCACATGCGCGATATACGCTCCGTCATGAATTCGCCCGTCGCGAATGGTCACAGCTCGGTCTGCCTCGGCGGCAATGCCCGGGTCGTGCGTGATGAGCACGATGGTCTTGCCGCGCTCCTGGAGCTTGTGGAAGGTTTCCATGACGAGCGCCCCGGTTGCCGAGTCGAGGTTTCCCGTCGGCTCGTCGGCCAAAATGATGGGCGGATCGTTGATGAGGGCGCGCGCGATGGCGACGCGCTGCATCTGTCCACCCGAGAGTTCTGATATGCGGTGGTCCCAATGGTCGACCGGTAGCGTGACGGCTTGCAGCGCGTGCACGGCGCGCATCTCGCGCTGACTGCGCGGCACATTGGTGTAGGACAGCGGCAGCATGACGTTTTCGATAACCGACAGGCGCGGCAGCAGGTTGAAGCTCTGAAAGACAAAGCCGATGCTCAGCGCGCGCACCTCGGTGAGCTCATCATCGTCGAGTTCGGCTACGTTGAGCCCTTGCAGGTAATAGTCGCCCGCCGTCGGTTTGTCCAAGCAACCCAGGATGTTCATGAGAGTCGACTTGCCCGAGCCCGAGGGTCCGGTGATGGCGACGAACTCACCGGGGTCTACCGCCAGGCTCACGTTGTGCAGGATATGGGCGCAACCGGCCTCGCTCTCAAAGATGCGGTGCACGTTGCGGATGTCGATGACGGGGCGCATTACATGCCCTCGTCGGCAGGCATACTGTCGCCGCCGTCTGCTGTCATGCCCGCGCCAGTATCCATCACGATGGTGTCGCCATCGCGCAGTTTGGTAACCGGCACGTTGGGGTTGATCTCGTTGCCCTGGTCGTCGCGTTTGACCTGCGTCTTTCCGACTACGGCGTCGTTGTCGTTTTGCGTCACAACGGTCACCTTCACGCGGCGCGTCTCCTTGCCTTCGTCATCGGTGGCCAGATTGACGTAATAGTGCTCGCCGTCCTCGGTCATCAGCGCCATGGTGGGCACCATGACCACGTCGTCAAGCTGCTCGGTCACCACCGAGACCTCGGCAGTCATACCGGGCTTAAGGCGGCTGTCGGGTGCCTCGATGAGGATGTCGACGTTAAAGGTCACGCTGCCGCCACCACCGTTGGCGGCGTCGGAGTTTGCTACCGACGCGATAGCCGTGACGGTGCCCTGGCTCACGATATCGGGAAACGCGGGATAGGTAACGTTGGCGCTCTGGCCCACAGCGATCTTGGCGATGTCCTTTTCGCCCACCTGAACCGTCACCTTCATCTTGGAGAGATCGGCGATCTGCATGCACTGCTTGCCGCCACTCGTGTCGCCTTCGCCCATGACCATGCCTCCGGTCACTGTGGCACCCACTTTAGCGTTGAGCTCGACAATACTACCCGAACTGGGGGCCTTTACGGTGCGCTCGGCCGCCTTGGCGTTTGCCTGGTCCATGGTTGCCTGGGCCGAGGCGAGATTGCGCTGGGCGCTCGAGACGGCGCTGGCGTCGGCGGTTGCATCCGTCGGGGCGGTCGCTCCGCCGGCATCCAATGTCGGCGCTGCCTGTGCGGCGGCGAGCGCCGCCTGGGCGTTTTTCAGGTCTTCCTGGGCGGCCGCGACCGCACGCTGCGCCTCGGCAACGGCGTTATCGAGCTCGTCGTTTTTGATCGTCATGAGCACGTCGTCCTCGTTGACGCTCTGACCGGCCTGCACGTTGATCGATGCCACCGTACCGTCGACAGAAGGGGAGACGACTGAGGCCGAGATGGGCATGAGCTGTCCTTTTGCCTCGACGGTCGTGGTAAAGGTGCCTTCCATGACCATGTCGGTAACAGGTCCGCCTGCAGATTGCGGCTGCGAGGTAAGGACAACGCTCACAATAATGGCTATCAGAATCATGCCGCCCACGATGCCGGCCGCAATGCCGCGTCGGATGAGCTTTTTGCGCCGACGCTCGGCACGCTTCGCCTTGAGCTTTGCGTAGGCCTCATCGTCGGATATTCCGGCGTTACCTTGCTCGTCGTCGTTTTGCTGTGCCGTGGGGGCGCTTGTGATGAGCGGTAGAGTTTCAGTTGCGCCTTCCGGCACGCGCCCGGTATCGTCGGGACCCGGGGTGATGGTGGGGACATTCGACATAGCGTCTCCTTTATAGAACTTACCGCGATAAGTATATGCGCCCACCGGTTGGGGCGGGCGCACAGGCGCGATTCTTTCAGCATCGAAAGGTAGGTGACGCTGAGCTTTGTTGTGACACGCGTGATGTGCTAGGAGTGGACGACCACGCACAGACCGACGCTGATGCAATCGTGGAGCGCCTTGGCATCGGCCAGGCGCAGATTGATGCAGCCGTGGCTACCGCACCACTTATAGGAGTTGGGATCGTCGAAGCTCTTGTCGTTTTGCCAGGTAGCGTCGTGGAAGCCAACCATGTTGCCCTCAAACGGCATCCAGTAGCTCACCGGGCTCTCGTATTTGGGCTTACCGGTCTTGGGGTCCTTGGCGCCGATAAGCTTGGTGGCGCCGTCATTGCTGTTGATTTGCCACACGCCCTCGGGGGTGGCGTCTTCGCCCGGTTTGCCGGAAATAAAGTTGGCCTCCCAAACGATATTTCCGCTCTCGTCATAGTAGCGCGCGTGCTGCTCGGACAGGTCGACGTCGATATACGCCTTCCAATCGGGCTCGCCCTTGGCGGTAAAGGTGTCGGCCTTCTGGGAGTAATTGATCTCAATCTCGCCGGTCTGCTTGTTGTTAATAGCATCCTCGACCTGCTTGGCAAGCGTGCTGCTGTCGATGGACCAACCAAAGTCACCGCCTTCGACGGCGCACTGCTTGCCATCGGCGCGCGTCCACCAGCGAGTGGAGCCCACGGTGTTAAAGCCATTGGCGAGGTCTGCTGCCCAGTTGCTGATCTGGGAGGTGTCGAGTGTGGGGTTCGCGGGGTCGTCAAAACTGATCCACTGCAGCACCGAGCTGCCGTCGACCTTGCCGGCATCGTTGCCGTTGAGCTTAAGGGTCACGTTAACGCCCAGAAAGTTGTTGGCGGCATCGCATGCGGCCTGGATCTGGTCGTTGGTGAGCGTGCCGTTGAGCGGCTCGTAGGCATCGTTTCCGAGCTTCGTAAGATCGACGGTCTCGGACAGCGACGCGAGCTCGATCTCCGCATATTTAATGACATGCTCGCGGTTGAGCTTTTCGTTGGAGCGGGCCTTCTCGATCGTGAACTTGCCTGCCTTCTCGTCGTAGGAGCTCGATGCCTCAAAGGTACCCGAGCGGCCCTCGTTGAATGCGTCGATGGCGGCACCCAGATCCCCTTCGAACTGCTTTTGGTCAAAGGCGTCCGAGAGCATGGACAGGTCGACGTCCTGTTCCAGGTCAATGGTACCGTTTTTGGTCGCGCTAACGTTCTTGCCGCCGAGCGAGGCAATCAGGCGCGAGGGCCACAGCAGCGGCTCGTTGCTGCCGATAATCTCGTGGGCAGCTGCCTCGCCGTCGACGATGGGCTCGTCGGATTCGGGCTGATAGGTCCAGCTAAAGTCATCTCCCGAAACGGTGAGCTTGTAGTGCTTCCACGCTGAGTTGACCTTGGTAGCGGCGGATGAGGCGTTGGAAAACGAGATATCGACGCCGGCGATGGTGGTGTTGGGGTAGGCAATCTGCGAAAACGCCACGACGCCCACGATATAGACGATAGCGACGAGGCCGAGGACGACGAAGAACGCCGTCTTGCCGCCCGTCTTATTACCCTTTGCGGAGCGGTTGTTGGCGGGGCCGCGGTTGTTGGAAACTCGAGTGTGCGAGGAGCCCTGGTTGTGACCGGCGCCATGTGCGGAACGCTGCTGACGCTGCTGATGCTGGCCCTGATTGGGGCGCGGGGAGGTATTTGCCGCGCCGTGCTGTTGACCATGGGCTGGCGCAATGGGACGGGGCGATTGGATGCCTCCGGGCTGCCTGCTGGGCTGTTGCGGATCGGGGATCAGTTGGCTGCGGTCGAGTTGCGACATCGTGTATATTTCCTTCGAGTTTCGCTTTACGGCTCATCGTGTTTTAACTGGGCTTGAATTATAGCGATTACGCAGTTGCTTGTGTTACGAAAACAGTGGCGATAAAGGATAGGTGGGACATATGTCCCACCTATCGTTCGCTTCAAGACTTTAGTCTGCTGGCCGCGCAGCGGCCAGCTTTGAACCACCCGCTACGCGGGTGGAGACAAACGGCTTTACAAAGCCACCCCTCCGACCGATATTGACGATTGTTCAGGCCGTCAAGAAT
>NZ_JBBNLV010000024.1:0-14782 GCF_040092295.1 Collinsella sp. CLA-ER-H9 | reverse complement strand
GGCCTTCATAGCCTCTCCACCTGCGGAAACGATGCGACGGCCAGGTGCCGGGAGCTATTCCCGCGTTGCGCTAGCTGCGGAAACGCGGGGCCCGTTCAGGCTGTTGCGTTGAGATTGAAAATCAACCCTTTTCCAAATCTGATTCTTTTGCAACAACAGATGCCGTTGTAGTTTTTCCTGTCCCCGGCGCACCTGTGATTACAATAATTCTACCTTGATTCATCTATATTTTACCTCCACAAATTCCCGATTTGTCGTTCTGTTTAGTCCCCAAAGAACCTACTAAACCAGCTACGCTTTTGAACCGGTTCTGTCTCACGCTCCGGCTGATCGGCTCCGGACTTGCCGGAAAGAAGCTGCTGATGCATTGTCCCAGCATGGAGAGCCTGGGCCGCTGCCGCAGTCTGCTGTGCCGTCACCAACGCCGAGCTGACCTCCGCCAACCTTGCGTTCAGTTCCTCGATCTGCTTGTCCTTTACAGCAAGTTGCTCGCTTTTCCGGTCTAATTCTCCCTGCAGCATAGCGATCAAAGTGGTTTCGCAAGTTTCGCAACTTGCTTTCGCCTGTTGCGAAACTTGCTTTCGTTCAACACCTAAATAATGCTGATATATGGCGGTTTTTTGACTTTCGCTGATTGCGAAACTTCCTTTCGCATCTTTCGCAACATGGTTTCGCCTACACCATGCACGAACTGCCTGTTCCGACACGCCACATTCTATTGCAATTTCCGTTATTACACCCGCCAAATATCATCACCACTCTTTTAGCTGTTGTTTAGCATCGGACTTGATCTTGCGTTGTGCGACTTGCTCGTGCATGGTAGTATTTCACGTCGTGAAGCGAAGAAATTAGGTCTGAGTTGCCTTTGTTAGAATTGCATTCACCGTTCATAAGGGCTCTTGGCGCAACGGTTAGCGCAGGGGACTCATAATCCCTGGGTTCTGGGTTCGAATCCCGGAGGGCCCACCAGAGATTTTTAAGGCCGGGCATTACGCCTGGCCTCTTTGTTATTGGCGCTGCGGACTAGCTTTGCCATCCACAGACGTAAAGTTATTAACATTCATATTTATGATTAACAATGGATATGTAGCCAAGATGCTGCCCAGCCAAAAGATGTGTAAATCGATAGATATGAAAAAAGGCCCCAACTTGCGTTGAAGCCTCATTCAATGCTCGGGTGGAGACGAGGGGGATCGAACCCCTGACCTCTTGACTGCCAGTCAAGCGCTCTCCCAGCTGAGCTACGCCCCCGTGCGAGAATGTACTATACGGGAACTCCCCCGCCGATGCAAGGACAATTTTGGAAAAGATTTTACGGTGCGTGGAACGGCGCGGGGCCGAAGGGACACACGATGCCCGAAATAGCCCGCGGGGCGCGCCCCAGGTGCCGCCGGCCAGAACAAAGCAATCCGCGGTGCTTCCGCGGGAGGGTTTCGTCTGAGCCCCTCTCCGCGCCTTCGGGTCAATTTACTGAACCGTGCGCAGCTCGCGCCAGCTGGTCGCTTCATAAACGGACCGGTTTACTACGACGATTCCCGGATTTCCGACCACACGCCTACATTCGCAAAACGGGCAGGCATTCTACCTGCGGTTTTACGAGCGACGAATTCGGTGTGCTCAGCTACCCCCAATCCAACGTAGTAAACCGGCGTGGTTTTAAAATGGCACTTAATTACTGCAGCATATAAAGTAGTAATAATGCTCACTTGAACATTATTACTTACCAATACCAAGCCAATTGCACAGAACGTTGGCTCGCAATCTGGTCTCAGCGCATCTCATCGCCTCGGTTTTTGGTTTGTAGTGCAACTCCAATCGCTCACACACACTGTGAATGATGGCATCAAGCTGATCGTGATCATTGAGCATGTCATGGGTTACAAGAAATACGTCGTATCCCATGCTTTGTAATGCTGTCATTCGTGCGGCATCGTGGTCCAGCACGGCGCCTGAACCATGGATAACCTCTCCCTGAAGTTCGATAATCACAGCTTTCATTATTATTGGGTTTACGATGACGATATCGCCGTAACAGATTTTCTGACCTGCGATTTTTCGAGCTGAATTCGACAGCGGTGTTAAGTCGTTGACGTATATGTTTTTAAACTCCGCTCCGCCAGTACGCCTCGGAAGACTTAGCAACATGATTCCAGCAACTTCTAGCGGGGATGCCGCAATACCCATTACCTGCCGTGCGGCTTCGTAGAATTGTTTTCCCCACATCTCGCCCTTAACCTTCGCTGCAAATTTGTGCAGTTCTTCTATTTCAATAAGAGGCTTTCTCATCCAGAGCGATGTGCCTTTTCCGTTTGCTTTATTTCCGGATCCGTCATTCTGCTGCCCACTTTGATCATTCTCGCTGTCCTTCTGGCTCGCCCGAGCATAGACTCGCTTCCATGGGGCCTCGTCTTGGGTTTCATCTAGTTCAAAAAGACTTTCTGTGGTGTACTGCTCTTCTTCTGATTTTGCTTGCTCAAGTGCCATGTCGACCGCGGGCGATGGTTTAAAAACCGAAAACCATCCGCAGAGCTCGTACATGGCCAGAACCAGGTCGCATGAAGAAACGCTTCGAGTCATGGTGAATAGCGTATGAAGAGGGTCTGTGACGCTAAAGCCCATGCCCGTGTCGATCGAGACCTTCTCTGTATAGGCGATGTTCCATCGGATGGTCCGTCTTGTCTTGGAATGCAGGTTGCTTCGTGTTGATGCTGCTGTGATGACTGGCGTCTTGAGAACTTCGGTTACAAAAGGGGCTTGGGATAGAGCTCGCCAGCCATCTTCGGAGCTAGGTAAGCGCGGGTAGAGGTCGCGCACCTGCGGTGGGCAGCGCCAATAGTGGAATGCAGTGTTTGCGCAGACGATTTCGTCCATTTGCGCCTCCCCTGGTTTCGGCCGCGGGCCGTGCGGATTGCGGGCATGGCCGATTATCTACTGGGGCATCATGCGGGTAAGTACGGGAAGCTGACCAAACACTGACCAAAAGCTTGACGCAATTCGTTGAAAAGCCGCCATAGGCATGAACGAGCTGGTACAAGCTGTGAGCCAGCGGTCTCTGTCTCCACAATTGCACATAGATTACGCAGGGAATTCAATGAATGAACGCAGACGAATTTTTCAAAACGCGCAATGACGACACCTAAGGTGAACTGCGTAACATATAACGCCTTAGGTAACTTCGCTTCGATTTTAGTGTCAAAAAGAAAAAGGCCAGAGGCTTAACACCTCTGACCTGAGCTTTAGATGGTGGGCGATACAAGATTCGAACTTGTGACCCCATCCGTGTGAAGGATATGCTCTACCCCTGAGCCAATCGCCCGTCGCCTTTCGGCAAAAGAGATACTAACATAGCCGTGCGCGGTTTACCAAGAACTTTTTGCCCTCGATTATAAATTCGTGCGCGTAAGTCAAGCCAAAGCAGCCAAGTCACCCAACAAACCAGCAGGTAAAAAGCCCTTTATCGCTTTATCCACGAGGTCTCGGGCCAGCAAATAAGTCGCGCGGTGTTGTAGGCCATGTCGAGCGTAAGGCAGGTGCGCGCGGCGTAGAAGCCGTCCTCGCGCTGGATGGTCAGCGCCAGTTCGGGCTTGTCGCCGGTTAGGCACAGCGGCAGCAGCAGTTGGATCCGACCGCCGTAGAACTGCGGCACGGCGAGCGTGTAATTGGCGGCGGCGCGGCGGGCGGCCTCGACGACGGCTCCCTCAAAGGCGCGGCGCAGCAGCAGCGAGTTGCCCTCCCCCATCAGGCTGGCGGGAATACGCGTGAGGTTCTCCTCGTCGCCCAGAATGTGGTCGATGTTGGAACGGATGGGCAGGCGGTAGTCAAAGACCAGCTCGGAGGGGTCCTCGGCAAAGCGCACGCGGCACGGCAGGTATTCAAACGAGACCAGCATGGGATCGCTTTCCTTAAAGAAACCCTTCAAAAACCAGCGCTGGCGCGCATCGGGCTTGGTGTTGGGCTCAAACAGACCGTAGATGGTCTCGTAGCGGCGCGTGTACAGGCCGGTGTTGAATAGGCAGCGGTCGTCGTCGAACACCAGCGGCAAGTTGGACGGGGCGGTCTGGTCCACGTCGCGCTCGGTCAGGAACACCGCGCGGCTAAACGAAAACGACAGGTAGTTTTTGAGGATACGGTTGCTAGGACCCCAGTCCTCGGGATCGGCGAGATCGACCAGGCGGTCGTAACAGGGCTCGGGGCAAAACGCGAACTCGTACACATTGCTGCACAGGGTGCTGGGGATTTCCATGTGGCGTCCAATCAATTCAATAACCGGCGTGCAGATGCTTTGATTCTATACGTGCGATGCAATTCCGGGGAGCACAACACAGTGGCATTAGGAGTCGTACTCAATACTGAGGCGAACGGTCGAACGGATAGGTCTCCCTGCATTCGACGGGGGTCAGTCCCGCATGGGCGATAATATCGCGCGCGAGCTCGTCGTCCGCCATGCCGCAGACGACGCGAGTCGTACCACGCTCAAACTGTTTCATCTCAAAAGCGTTCGACAGGATCGCCGTCAACTCGGCCGAAGTCAGCCCTTGGTCACAGAGGGCAAAATCGACCGCCTCGCCCAGCGTACTCATGGCATCCTCGAGATACATCTCACTGTAGGCGTGGATCATCGTCCGTCATCCCCTCTCGAATGATATCGACGATACGGATTCCCTCAAATGGATTTTCGGCAAGTAGCTCCCGATACTGCGCCCTTGCCGCTTCATCTCGTTCCTTGGCCAATGGACCATACAGAGCTTGCTGCGCACGTTCAAATCCCGCAAAACGAATGCTCTTAAACGCACGCTCGCTTTTGAGCACAATCTGCTCCCCCAGGTTACCGAGCCTCATAGATCGTCCAAGCTGATCGACGGTGATCGTATTGTTCACAAAGGCTCTAGCATAGGATGGCCAGCAAATAGACGAGGGCATACCAACATCAGTCGATACGCCCCACATCAGAAGATATGTTTTTCTAGTCTTAAGCACAGGCCGCTTGATGCAATGCCAAGTACACCGCTACACCAATACAAACGATACCTAATGCAAGAGGCAAGTACGCCTTCTTGTCTTTGTCCTTAACAAGGAAGGCTTCGATTGCGGACGCTAGGACCAGAAAACCGCCAATAATCAGCAGGTCGAGTGCAACAAAGTTGACGGTTGTTATATTGGAGGACAGACCTCCGGCGTTGACGTTTACGAGCGTAAAGATCGCAGCGAAAATGGCGAAGAGGGCCAGGACGTTGCCATAGATACGGGACTCGATATTGACGATTTCTTCCTTCTTGTTCTCGACCTTTTTAAGTTCCCCGGCATATACGTCGGAATAATCTGCAAGTCCGTTAAAGTTGAGCTCATCAGAGAAAGCGCCGTGGTAAGGATGGGCTACCATGCCATCAACGCGCTGGAATGCAACCTGCGCTATACCCTTAGACGTATCGAGCGTAATAGTGTTGCCGCTTACGTTTGTAACACGGTAAAACAGCCGTGTTCCATGTCCGGGGAAATATAGCGGCGCGTCCAAAGAAAGCCCCTGGCGAATGCGCGAATTGCGCAGAAGTACGCTAGCGGTCAAATTGTTTGGCAACGCTACACATTCAACGCAAGAGACGAATGTCGAATCCCCAGGACCGAGTTCGACCTCGGACTGCTTGTTCTCGTTAATGTAGAAGCCGTCGGTGCGCAAGTCATACGTAACCTGTCCGATGTTCGAAGCATCGGCATGGAGCAGAACCTCGCTGTCGATTAGCTCCTGAATCTTAGTATCGCTCAAGTACATATGAACCACTTCCTTAGGGCTCCGAGTATAGCACCAAGGTATGGCACGGTGGTTACCCCCAAAGGTGGTACAGAGAAGTAATAAGAAAGCGTTGCCCTTAAAGCTCCTACAGAGCTCTTGTATCGCAGCCAAGTGCGTCGCGCCGCATCAGCAGCGATATGCGGCGTTTAGAAGCACTGTCCCCAGCAGGAATAGCGTTAAGGAGGCTGCTATCCAGTAGCTGTCGCCGGTCTTGGGAAGTGTCGGTGATGTTGCCATAGTGGATTTGGGCCTGGTCGTCTTGGTGACGGTGGTCTTGGTGACCGTTGTCTTGGGCGACGCAGCCACGGGTTTCACCGTGGGATGCGTCGTCTGCTCCGCAGCGGCCCCTCTATTAGCAGGGTCAACATCGGCGCCCGCCACGCCATCCCCCGGCACCTCGCCGACGGGCGACTCAGTCTCCCCCGCCGGGCCGGTGGCGCCATCGGGCTCAATCTCCACGTGCGGCGCCACGGCCCCGCTAACATCCACCACGCTGGCAACACCAAAGGCTCCGCCTGCAGGCGTCACAAAGTGCGCGGCCACGAGCGACCCGCGATTGCAGGCAACGCCGGCATCCGTACCGGTTGCATCCAGCCAGGACGCATCCACGACGAGTGTCTCGCTCGCAGCCTCAGCACCAAACCCCTCGTCGAGCAAGCGTACGCCATAAAAGCGCAAGCCAGTATCGGAACCCGCGCCCGAAGCAGCAACGCGCCCGCCGCCACGTACTGTCAAGCTACCTGCGGCGATGCCAGCCACAGTCTGGCTAACAACGCCTGCCCCGTCGGCCCTGGCATCGACCGTGCAGTCGTCCACCACCAGCGCCTGGGCCACATGGATCCCGCATTGCGAACCCGTCGCCGTGAGCGAACCCGAGCCGCGAAGCGTAAGGTTTCCCCACACCTCCATGCCGCTCATGGAAATGTCCGCATCGGGCGCATGCGTCTCGATCACGGAGTTTTGCCCCACAAGCGTCACCACCAGGTCGCCGTCGGCGCCGATGGCCTCGCCCGCATAGCCGGTAAGCTCCAGATGGTCGACTTCGGTCCAAGCCCAACCGGGACCCGAAACACCTGGCTCGTAGTACGTGGCGCCCGCAATGAACAGGCTGTCCGCGCCCGCGGCACAAGAAGGCCCGCCCAGCAAAACGCATAGGCAGGCCATGACGGTAAGCAGAATGTAGTGACGGCTAGTGTGGAACGCGGTGGCAAACATAACCGCTCCGATCTTCGCAAGAGCCAATGGAAGCTGCGCCAGAAAACTACCTGGCAGCAGCAGTAATTAGTGTAGCGGGATCGGGCGAGTAGCGAACGAATTGCCTGTAAACGAACCCCATAATTAGGTGTAAATCGTTTTGCCAGTCGGTGAAAGGAGGTGCCTCCATAAGCTAATTGGTCGTCCGTAAAACCCAAGCCCATATCGAAGAGGTCAACGAGCCTCTAGGCAGAGACGAGTTAAGGCTATTCGTCACCCGCATTCACACGCATTGCCCTTTCGGATTCAATCATTTTGCGGACGACAAATTTCATCTTCTCATTCCTAGAAATAATTATTTCCAGGCAGTCTTTGAGTTGATCGTCATTTTGAACAACGATGAGATTATTTTTCTTCGAAACTTGAACTTCCTTGGCGTATAAATCCCAGGTTTGGCAGAAAATATCGCCGTCTAAGATTAAATCAATTGGATAGACGGCACCTAATCTCATTGTCAACACTCTAAATTTATACTCGCTCGTAAAAAGATCAAAAGCATAATCAGATGGCGAATAGGAGTCGTTTGCATCCGTACGGTCCAAGGCAGTTTCCTCAACTTTTACTAGTTTTGGACCTGTAAACTGCTGCTTTATTTCTTGAGACGTCCACATGTTGGTGGTTTTTTTGGTGGTAAAGGCAAGTTTGACAAAGCGAGCATCAATCAAATCACGAGATGCAGACCTCACATCTTCACACTGCCCCTGCATGATCGATTCAACGTTCTCGGCGGATTTTTCCAAGGGCTGATCAATAATGTCCGTCCAGAAATTTTTGTTACACACCATGACACTTCCCCATTTCCATAGTTACCAATAGTGGTAAGTGGTCACTGTACTTTGAGCACGGCCTTGAATTAACAACAAGTTTAGTATCACCAATTTGGCGAAGATAGCTGCAGTCTGTAATGCAGTCTGTCAACTGCCAATCTACAACGATTTGATCGAGCGAATGCCAATAATAGGTGCGGTCGCCGGAACCCAAATAAAATGATCCCAGATTAGAATTGGACTCTGATAGAAATTCAAGAGCGGGGTTATACATTACTGGATACGACGACCCATCGCTCTCTCTTTCTTTCAGTCTCTTTGCAACCTCTTTAAAAAAGGTCGAATTTAAGGAATCGAGTTTTACCATTTCAGGGTCAAATGGATTGCAATTGAAATCGCCTATCAGCATATTGAAGCTGCCAGGGCACGACCTCTTTGTAGTATTTAGCTCGCTAACGAGTTTTCTGATTTTCCTTTCGCGATGATCACCTTGAGGATCATTGCGCTTGTCTGGTAGATGAACAACTGAGGTGTTCACGGGAACGCCGTCAAGAATTAATGTACACGTCAGGTTTTTTACTACCTCAAAGGCATGCAGAGAGCAAATTGAAGACTTGACGAGCAACTTCGTTTTCGTCCTGCCATCAATTGTTTCCACTGTTCGATATCGGCCGCCAAGCAGTTCGGTCAATCGCTGAAAGTCAGTTTGATCAGCCTCCGCAAAAGCCGCTACATCAACGTCATACAGTTGAACGGCAATTTGAACAAGATCCGCAAGACTCTTGCGAGCTAAATTCCAAAAGAATAATCGCAAAACCTCACCTGGCTGTCCTCATGAGCTCAAACCTTATCTAGTTTAATATACTCTGCGTTTCCGTGTTCTTCATTGACTAATTCATTGCGGTTTAACTGACTTAGTCTGAGCGCCTATGCTGTCACAAAATAAATCAGCAAGTGAGTCACATAGTTCATCAAACTGTGCGGCGTTCATTAATGGATACAATCTATCAGACATATACCAATTGAATGGTCTTTCATTGGGATTCGCGCCTCTTGCGATATCAACTAATAACCCAATTGAATGGTTATCTGCTACTAATTCCAATAAATCAAACGTGTCGGTTGTCCGTGCTCGGCACAGAGCGCAAAAGGTATCTAGAAATGCTAGACCCTCAACGGCTATATAGTCAGAAACGGTCTGATAGAAGGACGCAAAAGACAGGAGAGGCGTATCACCTTGTTGATATCGCTCTTGGCAGAATGAATCTAACCAGTCGAGCATGGTTCTCCCGTCTTGATTAATTGAAGTGCGACGAAACATCGATATGTTGTTCCTATCACTAACAATTCCAGATTCAAGATTAATCGCAAGTCCAAATGTTTGTTCTTTTGGGGAATAGTTAACGGGGCTAATGTAGCCGTCGTTATGTTCGCTTGCATTGCGTATTGCCGAAAGAAGAACTACAAATGGCTCAGCTTCGAGAATCTCTTTTAGCTTAACCCAATCAGATGAATGGACCTCATAAGCCAAAGTGCTGCTCAGTCTGCTAATACTGGTGGTACATTCTTTTACCACCGCCGAAAAACGAAGGGCTTTGGATATATATCCATGAGCGTAGTAAACACAGTCGCGCATATAATCAGTGCAATTGGCGCTATATTGCACTTTAATGGCCTCATCGCGTGATAAATCGCATCTCATTAAGAGATCCGTGCATGCGGTCGCATAATCTGACCAGCATGCAGCAATGCGTTCAAAGGACCCCTGCATACGTCCCAATGAAATAAGACATTCAATTGTTGACGAGTCAAGAGAATCTCTGATTTTGGTGACGGGAAATCTGCAGCCGATATTCGGCATATAAGAAACTAGGCTGCAGTTCGAAAATGAAAACTTAGGGACTTCATTCCAACGCCAGAAAGGAGCAACGTACACTGGGTTTGTAATTATGTCACTCGAATGGTTCATGAAAGCGCTCCTTAATATCCATGTTTTAGCTAGCTCTATATGCTAAGTAAAACTTATCGTTCAGCTTCAGGAAAAGCGTGAGGGTTAGATCATTTATGCCAAACTAATATCTGTCGTTCTCGGATGATGAGGCCATCGTATTTGCCCGTACAACTTTACGCTTGGCCTTCACGAGCTCCATGATGCCCTGTATGGAGCTCGCGCGGAAGTTGTCGGAGTTGGACTTCATGGTCAGGCGGCACACGCCCACGACCGGATTCGGCTTGCCCTCGTAGGCGCGGTCCCACAACACCTGCAGCACCTTGTCGGCCACGAAGTCCTTGCGGGTGCGGTTTGCCTCCACGATGGCCTCGATCAGGTTCTGGGGCACGTCCTTGTAGTTGGCCAGCAGCTGCTTGGTGTCCTTGGGCAGGCAGCAGCCGCCGTAGCCGAAGCTGGGACTGTTGTAGTGGCTGCCGATGCGCAGCTCAAGGCACACGCCGTCGATGACTTCGCGGGTTTGGCAGTACGCTACTGCATTTCAAATAATGGCCTGATGAGGTTTTGTATTGGGTAAAACTGAAAGAACTTGGATGGCCTAAACGGCCAATTAGGAGGTTATTTAATGCACCAACTAATAATTCTTGGAAATGGATTCGACTTAGCCTGCGGACTAAAGTCCAAATTCTCAGATTTTTACAGCAACAGGACCAACGGAACAAACTCAATTGAATCGATTCCCGAGGACAAAAGAAACGCCTGGGATGTCGTTCTTTCTGAAATAAGAGAAAACGACCCATTGTGGTGCAATATCGAGAGTCTTATTTCTGCATACGTTTTCCAGGAAGGCGGGTCTGGTTCAATACTAGACAGCATGTACGGCCTTACAGGATTGGCCATTAACATTTCAGGACCAAATCCGCCCCTGCGGCCAAAAGATGTACTATACGAATTTGTGTCGACTCGGCTTGGAAAAGAATATGTTTCCCAAAAGGAATTAACTAACTTCCTTCTAACCTCGCTAAAAAATTTCGAGCACATCTTTGCGCGCTATCTCGAAGAACAAGTCGATAATAATAAAATTTACAGGGAAAAGGCTGTGGAGTATTATGCAGCCATTCGCAATGCCTGCATTGATAAGGCCCAGCAAAAGAACTATGAAACATCTATCTTAAACTTTAACTATACAACCCCATTAAAATCGGAAGATCAGCAGCTGGGAATTGTTGCTGCCCGGAATATTCATGGCTCACTGGACAGAACGGACACTATATTTGGCATTGACGGAAAAGATGTCGCTGAGGACCATCCGGCGCTGCCGTTTACAAAAACATATAGGCTTATGTCATTAGTGCCATACGAAAGCGAAACTGCAAAACTCTGCGACAGCGATACCGGTTTCATCAAGATATTCGGACACTCGCTTTCTCGGGCTGACTATTCCTACTTCCAATCGATTTTTGACACCGTCAATCTATACGGTGGAGTTACTAAGCTTGTATTTCTATACAAAAAATATCCAAACAAGTCAGATAAAACAGTTGATGAGAAGGCAATTCGCGAAGATCTGTACTCACGCATATCGCATCTTCTGTATGAGTATGGAAGCACACTCGACAATAAAGACCATGGAAAGAATCTCATGCATAAACTTCTTCTAGAGCAAAGGTTGCTCATTAAAGACGTTGACGAGAATATATCGGTCTTACCTTCCAATATATATTTGCTTTAACACCTAATCCAGATTCCGCTCCCTGAGGTGGTAATTGAAGAGTAGGACCGGAGAACGTACGTATATCAATAAAAGCGTAATCAAAGGCTAATGGGACTTGTTTAACCAAAAGAGGGTGTATCGGTTTGCGCCGATACACCCTCTTTTCAACAATTGGATTTATGCACAAGGACAGAGTCGCCGCAGCCGTCAGCTCTCTCCTAGTCCCGCTTAAACAGATCCCTCGTGTACACCTTGTCCGCCACGTCTGCGAGCTCGTCGCTCCAGCGGTTGGCGACGATCACGTCGCAGCCGGCCTTGAAGGCCTCCAGGTCGTGCGTGACCTCGGACCCGAAGAACTCCGGCGCGTCCAGCGTGGGCTCGTAGACCACCACGGGCACGCCTTTGGCCTTCACGCGCTTCATGACGCCCTGGATGGAGCTCGCGCGGAAGTTGTCGGAGTTCGACTTCATCGTCAGGCGGTAGACGCCCACGACCGGCCTCTCCTTGCCCTCGTACACGCGATCCCACACCATCTGCAGCACCTCGTCGGCGACGAAGTCCTTACGGGTGCGGTTGGCGTCCACGATGGCCTCGATCAGGTTCTGCGGCACGTCTCTGTAATTGGCCAGCAGCTGCTTGGTATCCTTGGGCAGGCAGTAGCCGCCGTAGCCGAAGCTGGGGTTGTTGTAGTGGCTGCCGATGCGCGGCTCCAGGCAGACGCCGTCGATGACATCACGGGTGTTGAGGCCGCGGACCTCGCAGTAGGTGTCGAGCTCGTTGAAGTAGGCCACGCGCAGCGCCAGATAGGTGTTGGCGAAGAGCTTCACGGCCTCGGCCTCGGTGGTGCCCAGCACGAGCTCCGGGATGCCCCTGGTGCCGTCGGCGTTCATGCGCTCCAGCTCGGCGGGGTCCGCCCCCTGGGCAAGCAGGCCGGCGAAGCGCTCGGCAGCCGCGACGGCGTTGGCATCGTTCTTCGGCGCGCCCACCACGATGCGGCTGGGGTGCAGGTTGTCGTATAGAGCCTTGCTCTCGCGCAGGAACTCCGGGCTGAAGAAGATCTTGGAATCGCCCAGCCTCTCGCGAAGGCCCGCGGTGTAGCCGACGGGGATCGTGGACTTGATGACAATCCAGGCGTCCGGGTTCACCGAGCGCACGGCGGCGATGGCGGCCTCGACGGAGCTCGTGTCGAAGAAGTTCCTATCGCTGTCGTAGTTGGTGGGCGTGGCGATGACGGCGTAGTCGGCACCCGTATAGGCCTCGGCCACGTCCACGGTGGCGTGCAGGTCGAGCTCGCGCTCCCCCGCCTTGGCCTCCGCCAGGAAGCGCTCGATCTCGTCGTCCTGGATGGGCGACAGGTAGTCGTTGATCTTCTCGACTTTCTCGGGCACGATGTCCAGCGCGTGGACCTCGTTGTGCTGCGAGAGCAGGACGGCGAGGGACAGGCCGACGTAGCCGGTACCGGCAACAGCGATCTTCATGTCATTCTCCAATTGTCAAAGAACAGTAATCAGCATGAAAAATGGCCCCTGCTACAGGGCCATGATTTGCTAAATGTTGTAGTAGCGCTTGTACCACTTGGCAAAGGCCCTCAGGCCGTCCTCGAGCGGCGTCGCGGGCTTGTAGCCGAGATCGCGCTGGAGCGCCGTGGTGTCGGCGTAGGTGACGGGAACGTCGCCGGGCTGCATGGGAACGAGCTGCTTGTGAGCCTCGAAGTCATAGTCAGCGGGCAGCACGCCTTCCTCCACCAGCACGCGCTGCAGCGTGTCGACAAAGTCGAGCAGGCTCTCGGGGTGCGAGTTGCCGATGTTGTAGACGCGGTGCGCGGCGAGGGGCAGCCCGTCCTCGCCCATCTGAACTTCGGGGGCGGCGTCCATGACACGCCTGACGCCCTCGACAATGTCGTCGACGTAGGTGAAGTCGCGGCGGCAGTCGCCCATGTTGAAAATCTTGATGGTGTCGCCGCGGCGCAGCTTCTCGGTGAAGCCGAAGTAAGCCATGTCGGGCCTGCCCATGGGGCCGTACACCGTGAAGAAGCGCAGCCCGGTCGCCGGGATGGAGTAGAGCTTTGAGTAGGCGGCCGCCATGAGCTCGTTGGACTTCTTGGTGGCGGCGTAGAACGAGACAGGCGAGTCGACGCGGTCCTCCTCGGAGAAAGGAACCTTCTTGTTGCCGCCGTAGACCGAACTGGAGCTGGCGTAGACCAAGTGCTTGACCGGGTGGTGGCGGCAGGCCTCGAGCACGTTGAAGAAGCCGACGAGGTTGCTCTCGAGGTAGGCGCGCGGGTTCTCGATGGAGTAGCGGACGCCCGCCTGGGCGGCGAGGTTCACCACGACGTCGAAGCCGTTCTGGGCGAACAGGCGCTCGATGAGGGCGGCGTCGCACAGGTCGCCGCGCACGAAGGTGAAGCGGCCGTCCGTGTCGACCTCGGCCAGCATGCGGAGGCGCGCGTCCTTGATGCCAGGGTCGTAGTAGCTGTTGAGGTTGTCGAGTCCGACGATGGCATCATCGGACTCCTCGAGCAGCTTCTTGACGAGGAACGCGCCGATAAAGCCGGCGGCTCCCGTCACGAGTACTTTTCGATTAGTCATAATTTCTCTTTCGTTAATCAAAATAATTATCCAGGTATAGCTTCAGCTCTTCCTCCCAGTCGGGCATGTGGAAGCCGACGGACTCGAGCCTGGACAGGTCGAGCGCGGAGTGGACCGGGCGCGGGGCGATGGGTCCCTCGGTGCCAGCGTAGTAGTCGGCGGTGCTGACGGGGACCACTTTGTCGCCGTTGCCGTTGGCGGCCTCGAAGACGGCGCGGGCGATGCCCGCCCAGGATCTGACGGCGCCGGAGCCCGTGCAGTCGTAGGTGCCGTAGGGGGCGTGCGTCCCCAGCACGTGGAAGATGGCCTCGGCCATGTCGCGCGTGAAGGTCAGGCGGCCCAGCTGGTCGTCCACGACCGTGACCTGCGTGAGCTTATCCTCCGGATCGGCGACGCGGTCGGACAGCCCCTTCATGGTCTTCACGAAGTTGTGGCCCTCGCCGATGACCCAGCTGGAGCGCATGATGTAGTGGCGCGGGCACCCTGCCACGGCGATGTCGCCGGCGGCCTTGGTCTGGCCGTAGACAGACAGCGGGGAGAAGGGCTCCTCCTCGGTGTGCACCTCCGCGGTGCCATCGAAGACGTAGTCGGAGGACACGTGGACCAGGGTGATGCCGTGCTCGACGCAGGCGCGGGCGAGAAGGGCCGGGCCGGTGGCGTTCGCCTTCCAGGCGGTCACGCGGCCCTCGGGGGTCTCGGCCCTGTCCACGGCCGTGTACGCGC
>NZ_JBBNLV010000023.1:0-18323 GCF_040092295.1 Collinsella sp. CLA-ER-H9 | reverse complement strand
CATCTCCACCGTTCCTTCAACTGGGAAAACGGCGCCCCCGGGCCCCAGGAGGGGCCGCGGGGGCGTTCGGCTAACTGCGGGAATGGCCTATTTGCTCAATGTGTTCGGCTGAGATCGGAAATCAACCCCTTGCCGTGGCTAAGATTTCGTTTGGCCAATGGTGGAAGACCATTTGGAAGTTCTTCATCTTCATGGTCGTCTTTGGCCTGATCGTAACGGCAATCTCTGGCATGCTTCCGGTGTAGGTGGTTGTGATGTCTGATTGTTTGACGGTCCTGACGTCTAAGAGCGTCTTTACCGGTACGGGGGACCTGCCGTTTGAAGGTTTCGTAGCGGTCCGTGGCAATCGAATTGAGGCGGTTGGCACCAAGTGCGAGGTAGCTTCGTATTTGACCCAGGCGGACGAGGTAGTTGACCTGGGCGACCGCACCGTCATGCCCGGCCTGATCGATGTGCATACCTTCTATACGGGCTGGGCACTGCGGACGTTGGGGTCTGATCTGTCCGGCGTCGCTGATGCCAAAGAGGCCGTGTCGCTCTTGCGTGCATGGAAAGATGATCATCCGGATTGCGCGGCGGCTTTTGGCCACAACCTACCCGAAACGTTGGCATCGGATGCCGAGAACGCAAATACAGCAGCTGTGTTTGACGAGTGTTTTGGCGATATCCCCGTCGTCTGCTTTACACCGGGCGCGGAGACCTGCGTTCTCAATGCTGCCGCCAGTGCGCGATACGGTTTTACACCGCAGGCGTGCTATGCCGAGAAGATCTGGCGCATGATGAGCGATTTCCTCGCGCTGCCCGAGGTGCGCGCGGGGTATTCGGACTACATGAGCATGCTTAACGAGCGCGGCGTTACCGCCATCAAGGAGATGGCGTTTGATGACTACTACGGCTTTGCCGACGAAATGGCTCGCCGTGAGGAATCTGGTGAGCTGACGGTTCGCGTCTCTATGATGTCGCAGCCGGTGGGTGCCGGTGCAAATCTGGCATATGCCCGCGAGGCACGAGAGCGCTTCCGGGGACCGTTCGTTCGTTTTTCTGGCTTCAACCGTATGACCGATCGAGGCGTATGGGCGGGGCTTGCCGAGATGATTGACCCCTATGAGGACACGGCCGATGCGGGCGCTGCCGGCAAGACGGTTGTCGAGGAGCCCGAATGGGATCTGATTGAGAACGAGCTGCGTGCAATTGATGCTGACGGTTTCCGATATTCCTTGCATTGCCAGGGCGATGGCGCCGTTCGTCGCACCGTGGCGCTCTATGCCTCGCTGCCTCGAGACGAGCATGGACGGATGCTTCGCCGCCATGCGATTACCGATCTCGAGAACTCTGACCCGACCGATCTTGTCGAGTTTGGCAAGTTAGGTGGAATTTGCGAGGTCTATCCGCAGATTCTGACGCTGGACCGACGCGAGGATTGCCTGTCGATGATGCGTCGACAAATTGGCGAGACGCGACTTTTGCACAGCTGGAATCGCCGCGGCATGGAAGATTCCGGATGCACAGTGTGCTGTGGAACGGATTTGCCGCTGCTGATTCCGAGCCTGGGCGAGTCAATCTACAGCGCGTGCGGCGGATTCTTCGCCGACGGACTGCCTGTGAATGAGGTCAACACGCTGACGCTTGTCGAGCTCTTGCGCGCTTGGACTGCCGGGGGCGCGTACGATCTGATGCGCGAAGACGAGCTGGGTACGCTCGAGGTCGGCAAGCTTGCCGATATCTGCGTGCTCGATCGGGATGTGTTTGACCTCGATTATCGCGACGCACGCGATCTTGCGGTTGATATGACGATGTCGGACGGACAAATCGTGTTCGATCGAAATAAGGAGGCATAAGATGTCTGAATCCAAACCGACGCTGCGCCGCGAGCAGATTGCGGGCATGAATATCCACTACATCATGTGGTCGCTCGATTACTTCCTTGATGTGCAGCAGCGTTTGGGCTTTGAGTCCATTGAGCTGTGGTGCGCAGAGCCGCATGTGACGCTCGACCATACGGGCTACTTTGAGGCTGAGGTCCTGGCGAAAAAGGCTGCAGACCGTGGGCTTAGGTATCGTACTCTGTGCCCCGAGAACGTT
The DNA here is from genome assembly GCF_040092295.1 of Collinsella sp. CLA-ER-H9. Taxonomy (NCBI): domain Bacteria; kingdom Bacillati; phylum Actinomycetota; class Coriobacteriia; order Coriobacteriales; family Coriobacteriaceae; genus Collinsella; species Collinsella sp. CLA-ER-H9. The sequence goes on along the minus strand of NZ_JBBNLV010000023.1, from coordinate 16,241 downwards.
GTCTATCCTTGGCAGTACTGCGCACGCAAGCCGCTGCATGAACAGCGCAGTCTGGCGTACTTTAAACACGGCATTGAGCTTGCCGAGGTACTTGGGTGCGACCGTATGTCCATCAACTCGGGCTGGGGCGACTGGGACGAGGACCGCGAGGAAGCCTGGAAGCGCAGCCGCGAGCACTTGTCCATTCTGGCGGAGTATGCCGGCGAGCACGGTCTGGTGCTCACGATGGAAAGCCTGCGTCCCGAGGAGAGCAACCTTGTGACGACGGTTTCCGATGCGAAGCGCATGATTGACGAGGTCGCGAGCCCGTACTTACAGCCCATGGTTGATACAACCGCGATGGGCGTTGCAGGCGAGACGCTCGAGGACTGGTTTGCCGCCTTTGGTGATGGGGCAATTCACGAGATGCACTTTATCGACGGTGACCCGTATGGCCATCTGGTGTGGGGCGATGGCAAGCACGATATGGACGCCTTCGTTGCCACACTCAACGCCCATGGTTTCGACGGCATGCTGGGCCAGGAAATCACGGACGGTCGTTACTACGATGACCCGGCGGCGGCTGATGCCAAGAACATGGCCGCATTCGAGAAATATCTGATTGACTAAAACAACTATCGGCCACGCAACCAACGTCATTGATTGCGGCCCAAACAAGAAAGGAACTGGATATGAACGCACACGATCTGATCAAAGAGGCAATTGCCGAGAAGGGCAAGTTCGACAGCGTCTACTGGATTGCTTGTGGTGGCTCCATGATCGATTTGATCCCGGCTCACGAGCTTCTGCAGCGCGAGGCAACCACCTTCACTTCGTATATCTATACGGCTCGCGAGTTCGATATCATGCGTCCGCGTCGTCTGGGCGAGAAGTCCCTGGTCATTGCTTGCAGCCACAGTGGCAACACCCCCGAGGTCGTTGAGGGCTGCGAGATTGCCCTTGCCGCCGGCGCTACGGTGATCGCCCAGACCGACAACGCTGGATCTAAGATCGACTCCGGCAAGTGGACCACGTGGGTCTACCCATGGGGCGAGGGCGTGCCGCAGGCTGAGGTCCCCGCTGGCATTTCGCTGTCGCTTGCGGCCGAGCTGCTCGATCAGCAGGAGGGCTACGCCGATCTTGCCGATATGTATGCCGGTATCGCCGAGATGGATAAGATTCTTCCCCCGGCACGTGAGAAGGTAAATGCCGAGCTGGGCGATCGTTTTGCCAAGCTTTGCCAGGAGCACGAGTTCTTCTATATTCTGGGCAGCGGTCCCAACTTTAGCCAGACCTACGGTTTCGCTATCTGCTCTCTTATGGAGATGCAGTGGCAGCACTGCAGCTACATCCACTCTGCCGAGTACTTCCATGGCCCCTTCGAGGCTACTCAGGATGGCGTTTTTTACTTCCTGCAGATGGGCTCCAGCGAGTGCCGTGCTATGGACGAGCGCGCCCTGGCGTTCCTTAAGACGCATACCGATACGCTGATGGTGCTCGATGCCAAGGAGTACGGTATGGAAGCCGTGCCGGCGAGCGTCCGTGCCTATCTGGACCCGGTGCTGTTCTACGCCATGAACTGCGAGCTGCGTGCTGCACGCGGCAAGGTGTTTGATCACGATCCCGATTTCCGTCGCTATATGGGTGTTGTCGAGTACTAGAAGGGACAAAGGCCATGGCATTTAACGTTAACGCGCTCGGATTTGGCGACAACGTCGTCGATCGCTACGAGCATATCCACACCATGTATCCTGGCGGCAACGCGGTGAACTTCGCCGTTTATGCCAAGAAATGCGGTGCCGCACGTTCCGCATACATGGGCATTTTTGGCAATGACGCCGCTGCCGAGCATGTCATTGCAAGCCTCGAGGATGAGGGTGTCGAGCTTGACAAGTGCGAGCAGATGATTGGCGAGAACGGAGCGGCTCGCGTGACCGTCGTTGACGGTGACCGTGTCTTCCTCGGCTCCAACGAGGGCGGTATCCGTGGCGATGCGCGCTATGTCCTCGATCGCTTTGACCTTGCGTACATGAAGCAGTTCGATGTGGTTCATTCGGGCAACTATTGCTTTACCGAGCGCGAGCTGCCCAAGCTGAAGGCTGCGGGCGTCACGGTCTCTTTTGACTTTTCGGACGACTCCACCGACGAGTACTACGAGCAGATTGCACCCTACGTCGATTTTGCCTTCTTTAGTGCGGCGGATGCCGCGAGTGAGGACGAGATTCGCGAGCGTCTGGCATGGGTGAAGGGCCTGGGTCCGCGTTTTGTGTCGGCTACGGCGGGTGCCGAGGGCTGCATTGCTTACGACGGCGAGCGTTATTACCGCCAGCTGGCTAAACCGGTAACGGACATGAAGGACACCATGGGAGCGGGCGACTCGTTCCTCACTTCGTTTTTGATGTGCTATCTCGATTCCGCCAAGCGTGGAGAGGATGGCGCCGAGGCTATCGAGCGCGCGCTCGACTTTGCTGCCGGGTTTGCCTCGACCGTGTGCGGCATGGAAGGTTCTTGGGGCCACGGAGCACCAATCGTCGAATAGCCGAGCGGTCCCGGGGAGGTGCAGGATCCTCCCCGGGACCTCGTGTGCAAAAAATGCCAAATATGAGTACTGTGACTAATTTAGTCGCAGCAAAATCAACCCCTTCAGACGTGATTTGAGCGTCTGGAGGGGTTTAAGATTTGCGAAAACGCAGGATGAATGACTGTAAAAGCTTTAATTAGCGGACAATCGAGGATTATTCTGGCGGTTGGAAAGTTAAAAGAAATGTATCCATTCCGGTAGCAGTACTCATATTTGGCATTTTTTGCACACCAGGGGTTAGCGAAGGTCAAAAAAAGAGCGCGCATTTGTTAAAACTATCGACTCGATGCGCTTTGCGTCGCAGTTTTTGAGCGAGGTGATGCGTTCTGAGGTCCTTGTGAGCGACCTGATGAGCGACTGCGCGCTTGTTTCTGTGTTTGGCTCGGCCGGCGCATCGGTCTCGAGCAGTAGGCGGTCGAGTGGAATCTGTCGTGCGTATTCGCGACCGCGCTTGGTCGCGAGCATGCGTTCGTTGACGGAAAAATAGCAGCCCGCATTACGCGCGCGGGTGAGTTCGTCCGAAGTGCCGCTAAACCAGTGGAAGATGATAGCGGGGGAGTCGGGGTTTGGGATGAGTAGTCCATGCGATTCGAGGACGTCCAGTACGGCTCCTGCCGAACGAACGGCGTGAATTGATATCACGCGCCCGGTAAGAGGATGCTGCACGAGCGCATCGCAGAGCCGGTTAAGTGCCTGTATTTGTAGCGGCTCACTTCCAGCAAAGCGCGCGGAAAAGTCGAGTCCGACTTCGCCGATGTAGCGTTCTTGGGCAGCAACTTCGCAAAGCAGATTGACTTCGGCAAAACCGCAGTGGCCATCGGCGAGCCACCAGGGGTGAAGCCCAACGCCGGCGATGATGCCCGGGTGGCGACGAGCGCGCTCGTTTGCGGCCGAAAAGTCGCGTGGATCGACGCCGCAATCAAATAGACCCAAGCCCAGCGCCGTTGCCTCATCGGCAACGGCGTCCGGGTGAGCCATTAAATCAAGATGGCAGTGTGCATCAAATAACCGGGGCTCCATCTCGGCGCGCTCCGCTAGTCCAAGCGCTGGCCATCGGCGCGCACGCGCTCGGTGCCGCGGCCACTGATCTGGCGGATAACCTCGCCGGCAATCATCTGGCCCATGATGGGCGGCATAAAGCTGGCGGTTCCGAGCTCGGTGCGCTCGTGGATATTGGAAGGGTCGCGGGGCTGTGTCTTAACCGATTCCTCGCAGCTAAACAGTACATGCAGACTCTTGATTCCGCGCTTCTTGCATTCTTTGCGCATGATGCGGCTCATGGGGTCACGTACCGTATCGAAAATGTCGGCAAAGCGGAGGCACTCGGGATGGAGCTTGTTGGCCCCGCCCATGGAGCTAACCAAACGAATGTCGTGGTCCTGAGCATATTTGGCAATGGTGAGCTTGGCCGAGATGGTGTCGATGGCGTCGACGACGTAGTCGAGCTTGCCGTCCGTCTGCTCCAAAACGCTCGCGAAGAACTCGTCGATATTGTCGCTCAACAGGTATTCGGTGCGCTTGATGACGGTAGCGGCTGGATTGATGTCGTGGATCATGGCTTCCATAACATCGACCTTGCGCTTGCCGATGGTGCTTTGAAAGGCGATGGCCTGGCGATTGATATTGCTGGGCGCGATGATGTCCTTATCCAGAATGACGAAATGACCAATGCCGCCGCGGGCAAGTGCCTCGCAGCAATTGGAGCCCACACCTCCGCAGCCGAGCACCAGCACCGTGGCGGCGGCGAGTTTGTCGAGTGCCTCGCGGCCCATGATGATCTCGAGCTTGGTGTCGCGTGTCTCGTTGGGGGTTGCGGCTGTGGTTTCGGTCATAGACATCCTCCGATGGGGAAGCGAATCGTGTTTTAGCTATCGTCATTATAGGTATTATCGCGATTCCATTTGAGCCCTAGGGGCTTGTTGAAATGAGGCAGTGATTCGCATAAGATGAAGCAGATGGCACCCGTTGCCGCGGGTTGGCCAACTCCCAAACACGTTTGTAGCGTGAGAAGTGGCCGTCTTCGCATTACGCGGGGGCGGCTATTTCATTCGACCTCCAATGTGGATGCCGAGCTCCACAGCCGCGATTACAAGCAATAACAACGTCAGGACATCGTCAATACTCATAGTCCATCTCCTTCTCGGGTAGAGGGAGCTGGCCCATCTGCTTCAACTTCCATTGTAGCTAAATACGAACGAATGTTCTATAGATGTTCCTGTATTAGATAGTTAGACAAACATCTAAATATCGAGTATAGTGTGCGCGTCATGAGAGATGATGAAAGGGGGTCTTATGCCGGGAGAGGGTTTTAAGACGCTTGCCGATCCAACGCGACGGCGCATTTTGGAGTTGCTGCGCGAGGGCAATTGCACGGCGGGGGAGCTTGCCGAGCATTTCGATATCAGTAAGCCGTCGCTGAGCCATCACTTGGCGACGCTCAAAAACGCCGGGTTGGTAACCGACGAACGTCATGGTCAAAACATCGTATACAGCTTAAACACTACCGTCATGCAGGACTTGATCGGTTGGTTTATGGGCTTTACAAACACGGAAGGTGATAAGGATGAATAACGAAAACAAGGGCATTCACCCCACGGGGGTATCGTCGCGCGTGTGGATTGCGCTGGTCGCTCTGTGCGTCGCCAATGTCGTAGCGCATCTCATGGTGATGCCGAGCTTGCCTGGGCAGATTCCCACGCACTGGGGCGCGAACGGCGCCGTCGACGGTTGGGGTCCCAGCTGGATGGCCTCCGCGCTCGGCGTGCTGCCTCTGGTGCTTCTCGCAATGTTCTGCGTGGTGCCGCGCATCGATCCCAAAGGTGAGGCATATCGAACCTCGGGCAAGTTCTATCAGGGCTTCGTAATCGCCTTCACCTTGTTCATGTGCGCCATAAGCTGGCTGGGAGAGCTTACGGTCTGGGGCGTGGTGCCGGCGGTCGGTTCGGTCAACGTGCTGATTTCCGGTGTTGTCGGTTTGCTGTTCATCGGCGTAGGCAACTACTTGCCGCGTGTGAAGCAGAACTATACGCTCGGTATCAAGACGCCTTGGGCGCTTGCCAATCCCGAGAACTGGCGCCGTACGCAGCGCTTTGGCGGTGCCTGCTTTATGGTGCTGGGTGTTGGCCTGATTGTGATGGGCGTGGCGGGTAGCGTGCTTTCGAGTGAAGTCGTCGCCGCGGTGATTGCGGTTCTGGCGTTTGGTTCAGCTGGAGCTGCCTACGTCTATTCGTATCTGCTGTGGCGCAAATCGCAGCGAGCCGCTCGTTAAGGTTGCGGAAAACTAGCGTACGCAGTTCATAGTATGTTCCGGGGGACTTTTCCCAGGTAGTATTAGGGGGTGTGGGCAACCATGCCCCTTTTTCGTTAAGTTTCAGAGCTGGTTTTCTCATTTCGTTTCCACTAAAGCGAATCAAGAATAGGGAAACAGCAGGTAGAAAGGATAGGACAGACATATGGCGGAGTTTATCTACCAGATGTATCAGGCTCGCAAGGCCCATGGCGACAAGGTAATCCTTGACGACGTGACCCTGAGCTTCTACCCCGGTGCCAAGATCGGCGTCGTGGGTCCCAACGGCATGGGCAAGTCGACCCTGCTCAAGATCATGGCCGGCATTGAGGAGGTCTCCAACGGCGATGCCAGGCTCACCCCCGGCTACACCGTGGGTATCCTGCAACAGGAGCCGCCGCTCGACGACGACAAGACCGTCATCGAGAACGTGCGCATGGCGTTTGGCGACATGATTGCCAAGGTCGATCGCTTCAACAAGATCGGCGAGGAGATGTGCGACCCGGACTGCGACATGGACGCCCTCATGGCCGAGATGGGCAAGCTCCAGGACGAGATCGACGCCGCTGATGGCTGGGATATCGATTCCAAGCTCGGCCAGGCCATGGACGCCCTGCAGCTGCCCGATTCCGACATGCCGGTCAACGTGCTTTCCGGCGGCGAGCGCCGTCGCGTGGCCCTGTGCAAGCTGCTGCTCGAGGCTCCCGACCTGCTGCTGCTTGACGAGCCCACAAACCACCTAGACGCTGAGTCGATCCTGTGGCTCGAGCACTTCCTTCACAACTACCAGGGCGCGGTGCTTGCCGTCACGCACGATCGCTACTTCCTGGATAACGTTGCCGAGTGGATCTGCGAGGTCGACCGCGGTCACCTTTATCCCTACAAGGGCAACTACTCCACGTATCTGGAGACCAAGGCCGCCCGTATCGAGGCGCAGGGCAACCGCGACGCCAAGCTCGCCAAGCGCATGGAGGCCGAGCTCGAGTGGGTACGCAGCTCGCCCAAGGCTCGCCAGGCCAAGAACAAGGCTCGTCTGGCTCGCTACGAGGAGATGGAGGCCGAGGCCCGCGCAAGCCAGAAGCTCGACTGGACCGATATCCGCATTCCCGTTGGACCGCGTTTGGGTAACAAGGTGCTCGAGGCCCATCACCTGCACAAGGAATTCGACGGTCGCGTGCTCATCGACGACCTTTCGTTCACCCTGCCGCGTAACGGCATCGTGGGCGTCATCGGCCCCAACGGTGTCGGCAAGACCACGCTCTTCAAGACCATCGTGGGTTTGGAGCCGCTGACTTCGGGCGAGCTCGAGGTGGGCGAGACCGTCAAGATTTCTTACGTCGACCAGAACCGTTCCGGCATCGACCCCGATAAGAACCTATGGGAGGTCGTCTCGGACGGCCTGGACCACATGATGGTCGGCGAGACCGAGGTTCCGAGCCGCGCGTACGTGGCGAGCTTTGGCTTTAAGGGCCAGGACCAGCAGAAGCGCGCCGGCGTACTCTCCGGTGGCGAGCGCAACCGTCTGAACTTGGCGCTCACGCTCAAGCAGGGCGGCAACCTGCTGCTCCTCGACGAGCCCACGAACGACCTCGACGTCGAGACGCTGTCCTCGCTCGAAGCGGCGCTGCTCGAGTTCCCGGGCTGCTCGGTGGTCATTAGCCACGACCGTATGTTCCTGGACCGCGTCGCCACGCACATCCTGGCGTGGGAGGGCACCGACGAGAATCCGGGCAACTGGTATTGGTTCGAGGGCAACTTCGAGGCCTATCAGGCCAACCGTATCGAGCGCCTGGGCGAGGACGCAGCCCAGCCGCATCGTATTCACCGCAAGCTGACGCGTGACTAGTAGCAAGTAGAAAGGCCGCCAGCAAGGGCGGCCTTTCTTGTAGCAATTGCACTGCAGCTATGCCCTGGCTGCTGGTTTGATTCATAATCAAAGTCATCTCTTTGGGATTAAAGCCCGTTTTTGCTATGAGTGATTTTCTAATTCCGTTTAAAACGTAAAGACGTATTGGGTTACAAGGACATAAGCAAATCGAATTGAAATATAACCAGTGCTGTAACGTTACAAAAAAGGTTATAGAATAGGAGTATCTTATAAGTCGCTCCTCTAGAAAGAAGAACATATGCTTTCGCGTCGTCGTTTTCTGCAACTTGTCGCGTCTTCAATTGTCGCCTTAGCCGCACGTCCGAAAGAGGTTTTTGCTTCGACGGGCAATATTGATGGTGAGCAGATACAATTTACTTCAGAAATTGCGCAAGAGCTTGCCGATAAATATATAAAGGGACTCCTCGGCTCTTCGTATACGCCTTCTGACCCTATTCCTTTTGTAGACGTTGATGGGTCCCCGCTTGGCTACATTGTTCCGGTTGTGACATTCAATAGAGCCGCGGGCTATTTGGTTTTAGATGCTTCAGATGATGAAATACTTACGGGATATCGTTTTGGAGACGGCTTAGTCAGCCCTATGGATCGGGGAGGAGATCTTGGTGTTGAGTCTTATTCTTTCAATAACCCAGTCGTAATGATCAATCCATTCGAATTCGGTGTGCAATCTTTGGACGGTTCAATAACAACAAATTGCGGAAGAACAATCCCGGCTGTTTCCATAGAAGGACGGCCTGTCGTTTTATCGAATAAACCTTCAAGCTGGAACGATGTCGTAATTTACGCAACTCAAATGCAGGATTACACAGTATCTGGATTTCGTTCCATTTCTCAGTTTATGTCATATGATGAAAGCGAGATTAAGAGGCTTACTGCCCACTATGCTTGTATGGTGACCGCTTTTTCGAACGTTGCGGAACTGTATGGCATTGCCAATTTATATAGCGACCCTTCGCAATATATGCAGATATGGAATTACACCAATACCCATGCTCTTTCCGCTGAAGAACAGACTGTTCCCGGCGTTGTTTTGGGCGGAACGCCGATATCAACCTGTGCAACGGGGTTTACAAATTACTGCGCAAGCAGAGGAAGTGCTCTTATCGCCCGCACTGTCTCCTCTCCGGCTATCGCGAGCATTCAAAATGAGATTAACTCTAATAGACCGAATGTTTTACATGCGAGTTTGTACAACGGATCAGCCCATTCTGTAACAGCGGAGGCTTACGCCACACTTACTGGTAAGAAAACTGGAGAGACAAGGCAGATGATTGGCATAGCGGACGGCTGGAATTCATCTTTATCCTTCCTGAAGTATGATCAGAGCTATTATGCGTGGACTTATGGAACGACTTTTTCGAAGTAGGGCGATTCGTCTAGCTCTGTCTTTGGTGCTGATGGCTTCATTGGTGGGCTGTTCAACAAAGGAAGAGATATCGCGCGGAGGTTCCGGAGAAGTGACTGCGACAGACTCAGGTTCATTAGAAATAGCTGGCGGGCATGCCGATGTGATGTTACAAGGAAAAGGCGTGCTTAGGTCGATTGATGCTGGAGACGCTGTCTGCTCAATAGAGGATTTGAAGACAGGTGAAACTGCATCGTACCGAGTTTCAGATAATGCTGCGAATATGATTGAGTCGATACCGACCGGAGCGCAGGTTTCTTTTAGATACTTTGCTCCGCAACTTGAGGATGAGCTTGCTTCTCTGGTGTCTATATGCGCCGATGACAACTAAAAGGCCTGAATTCAAACGGCCTCGGATGGTCAATTGGCTATCCGAGGCCGTTTTTTACTCGACCGGGGCTTCGACCTTGTCGATGGCCCAGGTGGCTCCGAGGCCGCCGGTGGTGTTGCGGCGAATGCGTACGGTGACTTCGTGGCGTTTGCCGGCCTGTGTGTAGCGCAGGGGGAAGCACGCGCGGTTACGGCCGGCCTCGATGGTACCGCGCTCGCGAGCGATCCAGTAGTACTCGCCGACGATGCCGAGGGTGTCAGCGCCGTAGGGGAGATAAGTCGACAGCTGGTGCAGCAGCGGGCTAGGGCAGAAGACCTCGGTCGCGAAATCGATGGGGAAGTCCCCGGGGATGGTCGGTGCTGCGGGAGCGGGGGCCGGTGCTGAATTGGGGACCGGAGTCGGTGCCGGTGTGGGAGCCTGGTCACAGGCGGGTGCGGATGCGGACTCAATGACAGGTGCAGACTCAGATGCCGCTTCTGGCTTAGCTATGGAATCTGTCGGTTCCACGGAGATGGACGTGTCTTCGGTCCCGGTTTTGGCATCGGCCTGCGGAGTGTCCTCTGCCTCGACGTTCGGCTTGGCCTCGACCGGCGTGGATACCATGGTGGTGATGCCGGCGTTGGCGTTCTCGGGGTCGTAGACAACCGTGAGCGAGATGGCAGGCTGGGGCGCCTCGGGCTCCGGTGTTGCCTCGGCAGCATCTTGATCCGCGAGCTCGTCGGACTGATTGTCCTCGGTGTTGTCGCCAAAGACATCGTGGTTCTGGAACACGGGCGCCTCGGGCTGGCCAGCCGCCTCTTCGGTTGTCGACTTGGATGCCTCGTTGAGCTCCACAGCGGCTTCCTGCTCTGGCATGACTTCGGGATCGGTCATGGCGGCGATTTCGGTTTCGGCTTCTGCTGCCACCTCAATAGCGACTTCGATCTCTGTCTCGGGCTCGGGCTCCGGCACAGCTTCAACCGCGGCTTCTGGTTCGGGACGCTTAACGTGCTTGGGGCGCACAGCCTTGAGGTCCTTCTCACCGCGCTTTTTCTTTTTGTAGGACTGCTTAGCGCCCTTGGCGGTCTTGGGCTTGTCCTCGCCCTTGGCAAGGGCGGCATCCCAGGCCTCGTTGGCGATGACGGTGGCATACAGGCGACCGCCCTTAAAGACGGTCAGCTTAATGCAGTCGTCAAGCTCTTCGAGCAGCTCGCGCGTGGATTCGAAGCCCAGGTCATAAGCGGTCATGTCGCCAGCGGCGAGCGCCTCTTCGACCTGCGTCATAAACGTTTGCTTGCCGCATCCAATCGCATCGCGCAGCAGGCGATACAGATAGATGTGGTTGCCCAGTGAAAGCGTGGGCCTAACTATTGTCTTGCTCATGGCAAATCTCCTCTTTACACATGTAAAGCATCTTACCATCGCATGGCGCTCGCCATGGCGGCGCCCAAGGCAAACGGGCGCGAACCGCTGTCGATTCGCGCCCGTTATACAGGTCGGTTATCTATGAGAGGCAAATGTGCCTAGTTGCCCGATGTCGCGCCTTGGCTTGAACTGTCAGATGCCGTGCCGGACGCGGTTCCGCTCGAGCTGTTGGTGTTGCTGTTGTCGGTAGATCCCGTACTCGGTGTATTGCCATTCGCCTGGTCGCCCGTGCTCGGTTGAGAGCCGTCAGTCGTTTGACTTGAGTCAGTCGTGCCGGATTGCGTGCCGCTGTTGTTCGCAGAGGAATCGACGCCCTGCGATTGGTTTTGGGTGTTCGAGGACGAATTGGCAGAGGTAGAACTGTCTTGCGTATCGTCCGTCTGTGCCTGCTGATCCTGCGACTGGGTGTTGCCATTTGCATCGCTCTCGGTCGTGCGCGACGAAAGGATTGGCTCGGGGCGCTCGCCCAGGCCCTCACCGGCAGTGGTGACAAGGATGGCGCCGGCGCAAGCGATGACCGCGACGATGGCGATGGCGATCGAGAAGACGATAACCTTCTTCTGCGTCTGGCTGCGCTCTGCCGCCGCCTTGGCGCGCAGGCTGTTGGGGGCGACGCGCGCCGTGGTCGCGCGCCCCGCAATCTGGCGCATCTCCTGCGTAGTCGCGGCGCCGCCCAGGTGCTCCTCGGCATTCAACTCAACGGGCTCATAGGCGCCGGCAGGGTAGTCGTTGGCGGCGTGCGTACCTTTGAGGGCTTCGGCGCTGGCAGAGATAAAGTGGCGGTAGACCTGCGAGGACACAACAGTGATGACTGAGCTCACAGCGGCACCAATCACCGAGCCGGCAATGCCGATCTTTGAAGCAAGCGCCACGCTCGTGGCGGCAGCTGCGGCGCCGGCGATGATCTGGGGAATGGAAATGTCATCGAACAGGCCCTTTTTGGGCGCGATGGCCATGGTCTGTCCGATGGAATGGTTCTCGTGCACGCCGTTGTTGAGCGATGCCGGCGTCATGACGCGCGTGCGCGGCGCGTCGGTGTACTTGGTTGTCATACGGGGTCCTCCCGGTGTAAATCTACTTCGTTTCGTGTAGCCATCAGGGTACCCACCAGATGTGAATCGTACGTGACATTTAACAGATACCATCAACTCATCAAGGGGGCCTGCTGTCTTTGGTGCAATAGCTTGATGCTAAACTGGATTTACTATTGCGAGGTGGTTTACGTGATGTACCCGTATATGACATTCGAAGATGGTACCGAGGTCATTCATTCTGACCTGATTACAGATGGCGATATCGAAAAGGTTATCGTGCATTTTGAGCGACCGACGGCAGAGGGCTTCGACTCCGCTCGTTGTGAGTTGCCTTCCTGTTCGTGGACTGACTGGGAAGGGCATTTTACTCAGAGTGAAAAACGAGCTTTCGAAGAGTGTCTGAGCAAATAATTTAGATTAGTTCGAGTTTAGTTCGAATAAAGAAGCTGAATGCGATGGCCTAAAGCGTATGCATTTTTAGTATTAGATGCGTATGAAATGGAGGATGTGAATGGATGAGCTAATAGACTTTAAAAAACGATTTCTCAAGAATGGCGAGCTGGTTTCAATTCCAAAAAAGGAAAGCTATAAATGAATCATGCTACTATGGGCCGTCTCTTTCTTTGAATTAAATACAAGTTATACGGAGCTTCAGGTTAATCGTGTGCTGTCACAGCTCTATCCTGATTATGCCGTGTTGAGGCGGTACTTGGTTGATTATGGATTCCTATTAAGGGATGAACGAGGCCTGAAATACGAGGTTAATCGTGATGTTCACGGTATTGAGAGCTAGCCGTCCGGTTCGGGTCCTATATATTGCTAGAGGGATAAGCGAAATAGGCAATTGGTGTGCGAATATTGCTTTGCCAATGCTGATTTACGAGGTAACTCACGATGTTTCTGCAACTGCTTTGATGGTCTGCTGCAGATTTGCCCCCTCTCTGTTTTCAGTTGCGCTCGCGCAGCTGCCTCAGAAGATGGGTATCGGGACACTGCAGGCCATGAGATTGGCAGACTTAATTCGCGCGGGATTATTCGTTTGCTATATTTTTGTTGATAGTAAATGGAGTATGTTTGCTATTACGTGCGCGGTATCGCTTTGCCGAACGGTAGAAATGCCCTGCTTTTACTCGTTGTTAAGAGCCAATACGAATAGTATCAATCGCGACGTAATTAATAATTCGTTTGGGTTCCTGCAGAATTTGATGATGGTTCTGGGGCCAGTTGCCGGCGGTTTTGTTGTCGCTCAATTTGGGGCGGAGGCTGTTCTTGCATTAGACGCGCTTTCTTTTGCCGCGTCGTTCTGGTTGCTGCGAGATGTTCCGTCGGTTATCGAGGTTAATGATAAAGAGGGAATAAGCAAAAATGAAAAAAACAGGACTGCATTTAGTGATCTTAGCGCGAAGCACTTGGCAATTGGTTTCCTATTAATCGATATTTCTAGTGGCGTGGCATTCGGCTCTCTGAATTCTCTTTTGCCAGCTATAGCGCAATTGCAATTTGACTCGTCATCGATACAATATGGATTCCTTCAGAGTAGTCTTACAATCGGACTGTTGTTCGGAAATACAATATACGGTCGTTTAATCAGTGGTTCCGATTGCGTTAAATCATATTGTTTTGTGACGTATCTTGCGCTCGGTGCGTATCTGGCGTTTGGCTATCGCTATGCGTCTGGGATATCGTTTATTTTCCTTTTTATCGTCGGTGCCGGAAACGCCATTCAAGATGTGCTTCTCATAACATCGCTGCAGGATTTGGCGAGAGACGGATCTGAATCGATAAGCCTGTTTTCAATTAGGGAGTCTTTGCAATCGGTTGCTGTTGTTATTTCAACACTTCTTGTTTCGCTGTTCACGAGCATCGCGATGTTCTCAATTCTCGTTACAGGACTTGGTGTATTTTCAATTATGATGGTAGTTGTGTTTCAATTGAATTATTTGCGAAAGATGTGACGTTGATATGCCTAAAACGCTTTTAGTATTTCCCCCAGGATGGAGTCCAGTGGGGCCGTATCTTGCCTTGCCTGTTTTGAAGTCATATCTTCAAGAGGTTGAACAATACAAAGTTGACATTGTTGACTTAAACGTGGAATTTTACGATGACCTCCTATCTTTTAGACATGTCGAAGAGTGCTGTAAAAGGTATCGGGAATCAAAGGATTCGTTTAGTTCGAATGTTCAATTGACAATCGAGTTGATACAAAAGTCGGCACTTAATGTTGACGAGGCAAAAGATATTTTCAGATCGAAGAGATAGTGTAATCTAAAAGAAAGACAATATGCTGAAAACATTTTTAGAAATGCACTCTATATCATAAATCACGTCTCATATGGAGTTAAATACACGTTCAACTCCATAGATCTGCCCTATGATTATTATTCGACACCAGAAATAATGAAATCGCTTGCGGATACCTTGCATAATCCGTTTATTTCCTTCTATGAAACTGCCTTTCTTAAGCGTATTCAGAGGGAAAAAATCGAGTTTATTGGGATTTCGGTGAGCGGCTGTTTCCAATTGATTTCTGCAGTTACGTTAGCGAAACTGATTAAAGAAGAATGTCCATCTGTTAAACACGTCTCATTGGGCGGCAATTACATTACTCGTTTAGCAGATGACTGCATGAAAGAATGGCATCCCTTTTTTGAATACATTGATTCGATAATGATGTATGACGGCGAAGAGCCGCTTGCACGTCTTCTTGAGGCTCTTGACTCTGGTGATGACAATCTCGACTGTGTTCCAAACCTTTGCCATGCTAAAGGTGGAAAGATATATAAAAACCATCGGATTGAGCAAACATTTATCAACGATACAGTTCCCGATTTCGATGGCTTCGCCCTTTCTAAATACTTCATGCCTGAGCTAATATTGCCGGTTTATTCCTCTAGGCAGTGTTTTAATCATTGCGCCTTCTGCACCATTCCCGGTGCTACCGGTGGTTGTTACCGAAAGATGCCTATATCGAGAGTATTTGAAATAATGTGTCGGTTAAATGAAAAATACGGCACGAGAGTTTTCTCTTTTGTGGATGAAACATTCGAAGGCAAAAGAATGGAGCAACTCGCGGATGAAATAAACGCATCGGGAAAAACGTTTTTCTGGCATGGAGAAACGAGGTTCTCTCCAACCCTAAGTACAGACGTTTTTAACAAGATATACCAAAGTGGATGTAGGCAGATTCAGTTTGGCCTCGAGTCATACAACCAAAGAGTTCTTGATCTAATGAAGAAGAACACGAGAGTTGATTGGATTGATCGCAATATCCATGATTGTCTCAATGCGGGTATTCCTGTTCATCTATTTTTTATGATTGGCTTTCCGACCGAAACTAAAGAAGAGGCTCTGAACACCTTAGCTTATACAGAGAATGTTTTGAATTATTCAAAACAGGTATGTGGTGTTCCATATTCCACGAGAGGATTTACGAATTTTGGTCTCGTTATGGGGTCGGATGTTTGGAATCATCCCGATAAGTATGGTGTCTCTGTAATGCCGAAGTCCCAATATGAGGATTTGCGCCTCGAAGTGGATTATGTTTCAGGCACTGGTTTAACTTTAAATGAAGCAAAATCCTTATCTGATGAGCATCATATTGATTTTTATATGCAAGAGGTCATAAACGGTAGCGACACAATTGACTTGCCCCAGCGGCTTCATATTTCAGAGGTGACCTGGATCCTAGATTCTATTCACGCTGTCAGGTATAAGGGACATTTGACCAAAGTAAAGCGACGGCTAACTAGTCTAAATCCAGCTGATCGAATCTGGCTGGATTCCAAGACCTCTGTCGTGCTCGTTGAGCCATTTGCCTACTTCTATAATTCTGAATACCATCATGTCTATGCTGTTTCCCAGTTGGTATACCTTAAGTTGGCCCGTTTATTGGAGGCCGATTGTAGCATTTCTCTTATTCTTGATCAGGGCGACCTCGAGCTGACAAGGGCGATAGAAGAACTGTTGCATTATGGATTGCTGAATACAAATATCGATGCCGATTATGTAATGCACGATAATGGTTTTCAATTGGTTAAAAGTTCGTTTGTTAAAGAAGTCGGACGCTCAAAAGAGGGGTTAAGAGTACTGCTGAGTTGTGCCACCCATAGAATGTGTGCGGTTAATGATTATTCGTTCGCTTTGCTTTCGTTGTTTGAAAAGCCGATTACTAAGAACGAGGTGCGCGACATTTTGAAAAAAGAGGGAGGTTGATTTTCAATCTCAACGCAACAGCCTGAACGGGCCCCGCGTTTCCGCAGCTAGCGCAACGCGGGAATAGCTCCCGGCACCTGGCCGTCGCATCGTTTCCGCAGGTGGAGAGGCTATGAAGGCC
>NZ_JBBNLV010000022.1:0-26989 GCF_040092295.1 Collinsella sp. CLA-ER-H9 | reverse complement strand
CCCATAAGGAGGGCCTACGAGGCATGGGTCGAGGCCGGACTTCCGCTCGATTGGGACAGGCAGGCCTTCGAGGCCGAGCGCAAAAAGGATTCTAAAAAACACCTTGCCAAATAGGAGCGTCAGGACGCAAGAAGCCCTCGCCGCACGAAGTGCGCAGCGAGGGCTTCTTGCATGTCCGAGGACGTTTTGGGAGGTAACCCAAACAGCCCCGGCGATCCTGCGGGAGTTAAACCCCTTTAGAACTTGTCGTGGAAGGTACGCGAAATGACCTCGTCCTGCTGCTCCTTGGTGAGAGTGTGGAAGTTCACGGCGTAGCCGGAAACGCGGATGGTCAGCTGCGGGTACTTCTCGGGGTGAGCCTGAGCGTCGAGCAGCGTCTCACGGTTGAAGACGTTGATGTTCAGGTGGTGGCCACCCTTCTCGGCGTAAGCGTCAAGCATGTGGACCAGGTTATCGGCCTGAGTCTCGGAAACTTCAGAAACCTTCATAATGTGTCTCCTTCGATTGATAGGCGCCGGCCGAAACCGGCGCACTAATCAGTAATCGTTATTGTTAGTATAGCACTAACAATAGTTACTCGCCCAGCTGATCAAGGTCGATATCGCCAAAGAACACCTGATCCTCTTTGCCGAGCGCACTCGGGATGATGGAGAAGGTGTTGGAGATGCCGTCCTGAGCATCGCGGAACGGGAGCTTGGAAACCGAAGACAGCGAAGCGATGGCGCCGTGGCTATCGCGCTTGTGCATGGGGTTAGCACCCGGGGCGAACGGCTGGCCAGCCTTGCGGCCGTCGGGCGTGGAGCCGGTCTTCTTACCGTACACGACGTTGGAGGTAATGGTCAGAACCGAGGTCGTGGGCACGGAGTTGCGGTAGGTATCGTTCATGCGGATGTACTCCATGAACTGGTGCACAACGTCGTGAGCGATCTGGTCGACGCGGTCGTCGTCGTTACCGTACTTGGGGAACTCGCCCTCGGTCTCAAAGTCGACGATGATGCCGTTCTCATCACGGACGGGGTGGACCTTGGCGTACTTGATGGCGGACAGGGAGTCAGCCACGACGGAAAGGCCAGCGATGCCCGTAGCGAACCAGCGGTGCACGTGCTTGTCGTGCAGAGCCATCTGGATGCGCTCGTAGCAATACTTGTCGTGCATGTAGTGAATGATGTTCAGCGAGTTGACGTACACGCCAGCAAGCCACTTCATCATGTCGTTGTACTTGGCCACAACGTCGTCGTAATCGAGCGTATCGCCCTCGACGGCGCGATACTTGGGGCCGACCTGCTTCTTGGAGACCTCGTCAATACCGCCGTTGAGCGCGTAGAGCAGGCACTTGGCCAGGTTGGCGCGAGCGCCGAAGAACTGCATCTCCTTGCCAATGCGCATGGAGGACACGCAGCAGGCGATGCCGTAGTCGTCGCCGTGGTAAACGCGCATGAGGTCGTCGTTCTCGTACTGGATCGAGGAGCTGGCGACAGAAGTCTTGGCGCAGAACTTCTTGAAGTTCTCGGGCAGACGGGTCGACCACAGAACGGTCATGTTGGGCTCGGGGCTGGTGCCCATGTTCTCGAGCGTGTGCAGGTAGCGGTAGCTCATCTTGGTAACGAGCGTACGGCCGTCAACACCCATGCCGCCGATGGACTCGGTGACCCACTGCGGATCGCCGGTAAACAGGGCCTGGTACTCGGGGGTACGGGCAAACTTGACCATGCGGAGCTTCATGATGAAGTGATCCACGAACTCCTGAATCTGCTCCTCGGTGAAGGTACCGTTGGCAAGGTCGCGCTCAGCGTAGATGTCGATGAACGTGGAGGTACGGCCGATGGACATAGCGGCGCCGTTCTGCTCCTTAACGGCAGCGAGGTAGGCGAAGTACATCCACTGGATGGCCTCCTGCGTGTTGGTAGCAGGGTTGGAAATATCGAAACCATAGGTCTCGGCCATCATCTTGAGCTCGCCGAGGGCGCGGATCTGCTCCTGCAGCTCCTCACGGTCGCGGATGTTGTCGGCGGTCATGACCGTCGGGGTGGAAGCCTTCTGGGCCTCCTTGTCCTTAATCAGGTAGTCGACACCGTACAGGGCGACACGACGGTAGTCGCCGATGATGCGGCCGCGGCCATAGCCATCGGGCAGACCGGTGATGATGTGAGCCGAGCGGCAAGCACGCATCTCGGGGGTGTAAACATCGAAGACGCCGGCGTTGTGGGTCTTGCGCTCGAAGGTGTAGCGCTCGACAACGTTCTCGTCGACCTTGTAGCCGTGCTGGCTGGCGGCCTGGCAAGCGATGCGGATACCGCCGTTGACGTGCAGAGCGCGCTTGAGCGGCTTGTCGGTCTGGAGGCCGACGATGGTCTCCTTCTCGCGGTGGGCGTTATCGATGTAGCCAGCGGGGTGGCTCACGATACCCGTGACGGTCTTGGTGTCCATATCGAGGACACCACCCTGCTCGCGCTCCTTAAGCAGCAGGTCGAGAACCTCGCCCCACAGCTCCTTGGTACGCTCGGTCGGACCTACGAGGAACGACTCGTCGCCCTCGTAAGGGGTGTAGTTCTTCTGGATGAAGTCTCGGACGTCAACCTCTCCCGTCCAAATGCCTTCCTTGAAGCCTTCCCATGCCTCCTGCATTGTGTAACCACGCTCCTAGTTACGTGTAATGCGGCGCTCTCTCACACCGCTGCTTATTGAATTCTTGAATTTTCGGCTTGCACTACCGGCTTCTTCCGTTCTTCACCACATGTTGGTGCAGGGAAAAACGTTTGTCCACCTTGGAACTGCAACCCAAAACCCAAGATTTCACCCGTTTGAGAAGGATAACATAGCGACCCCCTTCATCAGGGCTGTTATATGTTTCTTTTTTTATATCATAAGGGCGTTTTTTACAAACCCGCAGGAAATGCGAGCGTGAACAACTACCGTTCACCGATTTGTTTAGTTTTTTCCTTGCCTTTGTACGACGTTCACTCTAGCTGTTATGTCAGCTTTAGCAGGGTAAAGTGCCTCTGAGTGGGCTTTAGGACGTGCTCAGAGATCTACCCCTAACTTTGCTGATACCGACGGTGTACGGAGGTCGCCTAAAAGTTGTTTTCTAGGCATGTCCCAAAATCTACCGTATAGGGTGCGCGTGCGGGGGTATCATCTTTCACCGAAAATAGTTTCTAGTGTTAGGGGTTTTCGGTGGAAGATACCGATTTCCGTGAACTTGGGCGTCAGCTCCTTACCGAGTTCGGCAGCATGCATCAGCGCATTTCGCGCTTTGCGGACAAAGCCCTCGGCGGCGAGATGGCCGTCATGCGCGCCCTCATGCTCGCTGGCGGTTCGCTCACGCCGAGCGAACTCGCCGATCGCGCCTGGGTCTCGAGCGCCCGCATCGCCAATATCCTACGCGCTCTCGAAGCCAAGGGCTGGGTCGAGCGCGAGCACTCAAAGACCGACCGTCGTCGCGTACACGTCACGGTGACCGACAAGGGATTCCAGGATCTCGAAATCAAACGACGGGAATTCGAGGAGCGCACCGCGGCCTTCCTCGAGCAGCTCGGCGAAACAGATACCCAAGAGATGGTGCGCCTTCTAAGACGTGCCAACGAAATTATCGACCGCAATCAAGAAAGGAGAGATGCCGAGTGAGGATTCTCAAGCTCTTTAAAAAGCACGTCCTGGCACTGTTCACAGCTATCGTACTTATCGTAATCAGCTGCAACGCCGATCTGGCGCTGCCTACCTATATGAGCGACATCGTCGACGTGGGCGTGCAGCAAGGCGGCATCGCCTCGCCCGTGCCCGACACCATTCGCGCCGAATCGCTCGACGACCTCGAACTCTTCATGAGCGCCAAGGACGCCAAGGCTGTGGAGGCCGTGTTTAGCAAGGCTGACAAAAACGGCATTCGAACGTACAAGGGCACCGAGGAAGAGCGTGCCGATGGAGGCAAAATTACCGACATTATGAGCCTGCCCGAGACCGTCGTCCTTTCGCTCAACCAGGGCATCGACGCCGACTCCATGGGAGACATGACCGGCACGTCCAGCGAGAAAGACGGCGACGCCGCTCAGGCCATGCCCACGCCCGAGCAAATGGCAGCGATGACGCCCGAGCAGCTCGCCGAGATGCAGCAGAAGGCCGCAGCGGCGCAGAATATGCAAAAGCAGATCGACGCCGACGGCGGCAAGATCACCATGAAGAGCCTGCGCCTGGGTGTCGAGGGCGGTCTGGTAGACCAAAGCAAGCTCGTCGAGGGCGCCAACGAAATGGCGGACAAAATGGGCTCCATGTCGGGCTCCATCGTCACCCAGCGCGCCGTGAGCTATGTACAGGACGAGTACAAGGCGCAGGGCATCGACCCCGCCGACGTGCAGAACGCCTACCTGGGCCGCATGGCGACCACGATGTTTGGTCTGTGTCTGGTGTCGCTGGTCGCCACCATCCTGACCGGTGCCGTGGCTTCGCGCACCGCCTGCTCCATCGCACGCGACCTGCGCCGCGAGACCTTCAACAAGGTTATGCACTTCTCGCCGGCCGAGGTGGGCAAGTTTAGCCAGGCCTCGCTCATCACCCGCTGCACCAACGACATTCAGCAAATTCAGATGGCCGCAACCCTGTTTATCCGCATGTGTCTGATGGCGCCCGTCATGGGCATCGTCGCCGTCATGCGCGTCCTGGCCAACCACACCGGCCTGGAGTGGACCATCGCCGTGGCCATCATCGCGGTCTCGGCCGTCGTCGGCGTGCTTATGGGCCTCACTATGCCCAAATTCAAAAAGATGCAGAGCTTTGTGGACCGCGTGAACCTTACCGCCCGCGAGCTGCTCGACGGCCTTATGCCTATCCGCTCGTTCAACCGCGAGGAGCATGAGCTCGAGCGTTTTGACAAGGCTTCGCTCGACCTGATGACCACGCAGCTCTACACCAACCGCGCCATGAGCTTTATGATGCCGCTCATGATGCTGGTCATGAATTGCATCACCGTGCTTATCGTCTGGTTTGGCGCGCAGGGCGTGTCCGACGGCGTGATGCAGGTCGGCAACATGATGGCGTTTATCTCCTACACCATGCAGATCGTCATGGCGTTTATGATCCTCACCATGGTTTCGGTCATCCTGCCCCGCGCCGAGGTCGCAGCCGAGCGCGTGGAAGAGGTCATCACCTGCCCCACGAGCATCAACGACCCCTCCTCGCCCAAACTGCCCGCGACCAGCGCGTCACGCGGTGAGCTCACCTTCCGCGACGTGAGCTTCCAGTATCCCGATGCCCGCGCCGATGTCATCAGCGGCGTGAACTTCACCACGCATGCCGGTCAGATGCTCGGCATCATTGGCTCCACGGGCTCGGGCAAGTCCACGCTCGTGCAGCTGATTCCGCGCCTGTACGACGTCACCGGCGGCAGCATTTCACTCGACGGCATCGACGTGCGTGACATGACCCTTTCCGAGCTACGCCGCCGTATTGGTTATATCCCGCAGCAGGGTCGCCTGTTCTCGGGCACCGTCGAGAGCAACCTCAAGTTTGCCGGCGATATGGTGAGTGACGAGGATATGCGCCAGGCGGCACGCGTCGCCCAGGCGGAGGACTTTATCGCCGAGCGCGAGGGCGGCTACGACTCCCCCATCAGCCAGGGCGGATCCAATGTCTCGGGCGGCCAGCGCCAGCGCCTGGCCATCGCCCGCGCGCTGGCCAAAAAGCCCGAGGTCGTGGTGTTCGATGACTCGTTTAGTGCCCTCGACTACAAGACCGACGCGCGCCTGCGCGAGGAGCTGGCCAAAAACGTTACCGACGCCGCACTCGTGGTCGTGGCCCAGCGCATCGCGACCATCATGCACGCCGACCAGATTATCGTGCTCGACGACGGCCACGTGGTGGGCACTGGCACACACGAGGAGCTGCTGCACAGCTGCCCGGCGTACCTGGAGATCGCACAGTCGCAGCTTTCAGCCGAGGAGCTGGGGCTTACCCAAGAAGAAATTGCAGCCGTCATGGAAGGAGGCGAGCGCTAATGGCAGACGAGACCAAGACTCAGATTCCCAAGCCCACCCGCCGGCGCGGTCCTATGGGCCGTATGGGTGGCATGGGCCGCGGCGAAAAGGCCAAGGACTTTAAAGGCACCATGAGGCAGCTGCTCGGCTATATCGGCCAGCACAAGATTGCCGTGTTTGCTGCCGTCGCCTTTGCCGTGTGCTCGGTCATCTTTAACATTGTGGGGCCCAAGGTGCTCGGCCAGGTTACCACCAAACTGTTCGAAGGCCTGGTTGCCAAGGTCAACGGCACCGGCGACGTCGACTTTGACTGGATCGCCAAGACGCTCGGCTTTTTGCTCTGCCTGTATCTGGCAAGCTCTGTCTGCAGCCTGGTCCAGGGCTGGCTCATGACCGGCGTCACGCAAAAGATCTGCTATCGCATGCGCAAGGAGATCGCCGCCAAGATCGCTGTCGTTCCAATGAGCTACTTCAACGGCCACAGCAAGGGCGACGTGCTCAGCCGCATCACCAACGACGTCGATACGCTGGGCCAGTCGCTCAACCAGAGCGTGACCCAGCTCATCACGTCGGTGACGCAGATTATCGGCGTGCTCGTCATGATGCTGTCGATCAGCCTGCCGCTCACCGGCGTCACCGTGCTCACGCTGCCGGCCGCCGCGATTATCCTGACCGTAATGATTCACTTCTCGCAGCCATACTTCCGAGAGCAGCAGCAGGTTCTGGGTGCCGTCAACGGCATTATCGAGGAGGATTTTGCCGGCCAAAACGTCATTCAGGTGTTCGACCGCGCCGAGGCCTCAATCGAGGAGTTCGACCGTCAAAACGACCGCCTCTTTATTAGTGGCTGGCGCTCGCAGTTCCTGTCGGGCCTGATGATGCCGCTTATGAGCTTGGTGGGCAACATGGGCTACGTGGGCGTCGTCGTGGTGGGCGCGCAGCTCGCACTGACCGGCAATGCCACGCCCGGCGACATCCAGAGCTTTATCCAGTACGTTCGCAACTTTACGCAACCCGTACAGCAGCTGGGCAACGTGAGCAACACGATGCAGTCGATGGCCGCCGCCACCGAGCGTGTGTTTGAGTTCCTTGCCGCGCCCGAAGAGGAGCAGAAGTCCGACGCCCAGATTCCCGAGAAGCGCCCCGGCCACGTGGAGTTTGACCATGTCAAGTTTGGCTACACGCCCGACAAGACCATCATCCACGACTTTAGCTGCGAGGCACAGCCCGGCCAAACCATCGCCATCGTCGGCCCCACCGGCGCCGGCAAGACCACGCTCATCAAGCTGCTGCAGCGCTTCTACGACGTGGACGGCGGTTCACTGCGCGTCGAGGGCGTCGACGTGCGCGACTGGGACCGCGCGGCACTGCGCGGCGAGTTTGCCATGGTGCTGCAGGATACCTGGCTGTTTAACGGCACCATCCGCGAGAACATCCGCTACGGACGCCCCGATGCGAGCGATGCCGAGGTCGAGGCCGCTGCACGCGCCGCACGCTGCGATCACTTTATCCATACGCTCGCCGGCGGCTACGACTTTATGATCAACGAGGAGGGCACTAACCTGTCGCAGGGTCAGCGCCAGCTCGTGACCATTGCCCGTGCCATTTTGGCCGACCGCCCGGCGCTCATTCTGGACGAGGCGACATCCAACGTCGATACCCGCACCGAGGAGCTCATCCAGCGCGCCATGGATGCGCTGATGCAGGGCCGTACCAGCTTTGTCATCGCGCACCGCCTGTCCACGATCCGCAACGCCGACGTGATCTTGGTAATTCGCGACGGCGACATCGTCGAAAAGGGCACGCACGACGAGCTGCTCGCCCAGGGTGGCTTCTACGCCGATCTGTACAACTCGCAGTTCGACGAAGCGGCGTAAAACTGGCGCCAAACAACCGCAATACCCAAAAACGGGGGCGCAGAATGAACTGCGCCCCCGTTTTGTGTCCTTTGGGCCTCGAAACGCCTCCCCTGAGGCCTGATTGACGCTCTCCCTCAAGGCCCCGTGGGCAAAAAATGGCAAAAATGAGTACTGTCACCTTTTTAGTAACAGCCAAAACTGCCCCAAACGACGTCTTTGCGGCCTAGATATTCCTTCAAATTGATCAAAACGCCCGTTAGCAGGCTTCTGCGTGCCAACGTTAATGAACATATTTACTGTTGTGTCTATTATCTTGTAAGGTCGATATGATACTAAGCTAGCAACAGTACTCATATTTGCCATTTTTTGTCCACGGGGTATGCCGCAGGAGATCCAACTTGCTCCAGCGTGCCGTACGCCGGTCCTCCCCTTCCAGCGAGTGCCGGCATTTCCCCAGATAAAACCGACCAAAATAAACCTGTCCCTTTTTGGCAGGTTTTGCTTGCACTTTAGCGTGCGACAGCGGATAATGCCGAGCATTCGACAATACGCTTATTGTTCTTTCTATAGATTGAGGAGGCCCCGCATGGCCATGGATTTCAAACGCAGGCTGCCGATCCCCATGGAGATCCGCGAGGAGATGCCGCTTTCCGCCGAGCTTACTGCCAAAAAGCAGGCATTTGACGCCGAGGTCGCCAAAGTCTTTACCGGCGAGGACGCGCGCAAGGTACTCATCATCGGCCCGTGCTCTGCCGACCGCGAAGATTCGGTGCTTGAGTACATGAACCGGCTGGCCAAGGTCGCCGAAGAGGTCAAGGACAAGCTCATCATCATTCCGCGCGTCTACACCAACAAGCCGCGCACCAAAGGCACCGGCTACAAGGGTCTGCTGCACAACCCCGACCCCGAGGCGCCCGATGACCTGCTCGAAGGCGTTAAGGCCATTCGCCACATGCACCTGCGCGTCATCGAGGAGACCGGTTTCTTTACCGCCGACGAGATGCTCTACCCGTCCAACTACCAGTACCTCGTCGACCTGCTGAGCTACGTCGCCGTAGGCGCCCGCTCGGTCGAAAACCAGGAGCATCGCTTGGTATCGAGCGGCATTTCGGTGCCTGTGGGCATGAAGAACCCCACCGCCGGTTCCACCACCGTCATGCTCAACTCCATCTACGCCGCCCAGGCACATCAGAGCTTTATCTTCCGCAACTGGGAGGTTGAATGCGACGGCAATCCGCTCGCACACGCCGTCATGCGTGGCTACATCGGTCTCGACGGTCGTACCTACCCCAATTACCACTACGAGCACCTGGAGCGCCTGGCCGAGCGCTATACCGAGCATGCCGGCTATGCCAACCCGGCAGCGGTCATCGACTGCAACCACGACAACTCGGGCAAACGTCCGCTGGAGCAGTATCGTATTTGCAAGGAGGTGCTCGACAGCTGCCGCCGCAATGAGTCCATCTCTAAGCTAGTCAAGGGCTTTATGATCGAGTCCTACCTGGAGGACGGCAATCAGCCGGTCGACGGCGGCGTCTTTGGCAAGTCGATCACCGACCCGTGCCTGGGCTGGGAAAAGACCGACTACCTCATCCACGAAATCGCGGAGCGGGTGTAGGTTACGGCGTTTTACCAAACGCCGTAACCGGCCGACGCTGCGCGGGTCGCATTTGGACAATCTGACGTTCAACTTCAAGGGCGCGACCAGAAGGTCAGCGCCCTTTCGTTTCACGTCACCTTGTCTCAAATGCGACCCGCTCGCTGTCCGTCCTCTAACCGCGGCGTTGTCTTGCTCCGGATGTAGCAGTTAGGGACGCTCCTTTTCTGTCGGCAGTTTGGGACACTCCTTGGGTAGTCGTTGGGGACATTCTTGTTTGACTAGTCGTTTAAGAACGTCCCCAACGACTATCACTCTGTCAAACATGCCCTCGAGTCGCACGGTTCCCTTCGAATCGATCATACAAGCCCCCAATCTGTTCGGTTTCCCCAGATTGTGAGCCCGCATACCCAAGCCGCACGGCCCGCCGTTCAGCTGAAACCACCTACCAAAAAGGGACAGGTTAATTTGGGCAGCTTTTATCTGGGCAAACGTCCAAACCGCCGCGAGAGAGCTGCCTTCCCTCGCGGCGGTCTTCTAGCAGAAAAACCAAGTGAGTAGACTTTTTGCAGGAAGCCAAGCACGCCCCAAAACGCCATGGCTCTGACCTGCGGTTTTATTGAGCATTTGTCGCGATGTGCTTGGCAGGTTCAAAATAGTCTACTCACTTGTATCTAAGACGCACCAGATTGGCAAAAACCGCCGCGAAAGGGCCCCTGGTCCCTTCGCGGCGGTCATACGCCTCTGATTTTGCGACGATTTTGCCCGCTTGTTACTCGCTGTAACGGGTGGCGATGGCAGCTTGTACCATGCCGGTGCTCATGAGATAGGTCACCAGGAAGTAGCCACCGTATGCTGCCAGGAAGATTGCACAGGTGAGGCCCACGGTGCCGCCGATGCTCATATTTCCGAAAATGCTCACCAGCTCGATGATCACCTTAAGTGCCACAAAGGAGTGCGCCAGGCCCACTGCCAGCGGGAACAGGAAGAATACCGCTTGCTGCGCCATCACCGAATGGCGAATCTGGCGGTCGTCGCAGCCGATCTGTGCCAGCACACGATAACTGCGGCTGCCGTCGGCCACGTTGGAGAGTTGCTGGATCGACAGAATCGCCGCGCATGCAACGACCAATACAAAGCCGATGTAGATGGCTAGGTAGCTAATAAGACCGTTCATTTGCGCTGCTTGCGTGTACATCTCGGAGCGTGTGATGAAGGTTCCCCACGACCCCGGCTCCTTGCCGTCAACGAGCAGATTGTCGAGCACAGTGTATTTAATACTCTCGTCTGCCTCGGTCGTATCCATCCCCTGTTTGTAGTTAACGAGCAGGCTACTGGAATACGGCTGCAGATTAAGTTGGGACAACAGCTCGTCGGCAACGACGACGGTACCCGGATTACTGCCCATCGCCGAGTTGGCGATGGCCGCCGTATCTTCGTCCGACTTATCGGCTGCGGGCTTGAGTGTATGCCCGCCCAAGGTGAGGGTATGGCCGCCGGCCATGTATTTGGTGTACAGGTCGACCAGCTCGCCGCCCATATCACACGTGAGCAGATACTGGTCGTGACCGATGTGCACCGGCTCCTCGCCCATCATCTGGCGCAGTTTGTTGTACTGGCTCGCCGGCGTCACAAACAGACCCATCGCATCGGCATTGCTACCCCCGAACGCCTTGGGAAGCTTTTCGCCCATGATCTTGCACATCTCACTTGGGGTCACCGAAGGATTCGAGCCGCCAACCGGGTAACTCAGATACGAATCGATCTGCACATGCTCACCGGCAACATCGGCGATATTGACCTTCTTGCCGGTCTCGTCGTTGTTGTCCGCCGACTTGCCCTTAATGCCGTCCGCAACGTTATCGGAATCGATACGATCGCCGTGCCATGGATCGCCGTGCCATGCGGGGTACAAATCGACCGTTGTATCGGCCAGCACCATGCGATCGGCTTCAGACGGATTGATGTACTCTTTGTAGTAGTCAAGCGTATCGGGCGTGTAATAGACATACGTCTGAGACACGTCAACAGGGTTATAGCGCTCCAGGTTCTCGTTCATCACGTTGGCAATCGACATACCGCACGTCACCGAGGTGATGGCCAAAAACAGGAGCATCGCGATGACGCCCATCGAAAAGCACACCGTGTTGACCTTGGCCGCAAGCTGGCGCACGGTAAACATGTTGAGGCCGCGCCAATACACGCTGCGCAGGCTCTGCAGCAGCTTGATGAGCATGCCCGAGAGTCCCCAGAACAGGGCAAAGGTGCCCACGGTAACCATAGCGGTCGTAATACCAAACTGGTTCATGGCCTCTTGCAGCTTGCTGTCCGTCGCGGTTAGCGGGAACCCATCACGTAGCAGACGGTAATAGGCCACGCCCACAAGCACCGCGCCCACGGCAAAGATGGCAATCGCGATCCAGGGGTTGCGTGTCTTGATGCTCTCGTTGCGACGCTCGGCACCCATAAGCTCGATGAGTTTGGTACGACGCACGGCGCGAAGGTTCAGCAGTAGCGTGAGCACAAACATTACGAGCATGCAGGCAAGGGTCAGATTGAACGCATGCACCGAGAAAAAGAAGTGGAAATTGGCGATCTGTGTCTTAAAAAGCGAGGCCGTAAAGAACGTCATGAGCTGGGAGAGTCCCACACCCAGCACAATGCCGGCGACAAAGGCCACGACCGAAACGATCACCGTCTCGAGCGCCATGATCGTGGCGACGCGCCCACGCCCCATGCCGAGCACCTGGTACAGGCCAAACTCCTTCTTGCGGCGTTTCATGATGAAGTTATTGGCATACACCATCAAAAAGGCCATGACACCGGCCAAAAAGTACGTCAGGTCGCCGAGCATGCTGCCCATTACCTGCGCCAAGCCCTTTTCATCGATTCCGGCGATGTCGACCTGCATCGAGATGGTGTTAAAGGCATAGAAGACCGTGACGCCCAGGGTGAGCGTCAAAAGGTAGACGAGGTAGTCGCGGCCGGCGCGGCGGACGTTGCCCCAAGCGAGTTTACAGAGCATCGGAGCCCTCACCGCCCATCATGGCAACGACCTCCATAATGCGGTCGAAGAACTCTCGGCGGTCGGTGTCGCCGCGGCGCAGCTCGGTGAAGATCTTGCCGTCGCGAATAAACAGCACACGGCTCGTGTAGCTGGCGGCAAAGCTGTCGTGCGTGACCATGAGCACGGTAGCGCGTAGGCGGCGGTTAAGGGCCTCCAGGCTCTCGAGCAGCAGGCGAGCGCTCTTGGAATCGAGGGCGCCGGTGGGCTCGTCAGCCATGATCATGGTGGGGTCGGTGACGAGCGCGCGAGCAGCGGCAACGCGCTGCTGCTGACCGCCGGACATCTGGTAGGGATACTTGTCGAGCACCTGACTAATGGACAGACGCGCGGCCACATCCTGCACGCGGGTCGAGATCTCTGCCGAGTTTGTGCGGGCGATGGTGAGCGGCAGGGCGATGTTCTCGCGTGCCGTGAGCGTATCGAGCAGGTTGGAGTCCTGGAAGATAAAGCCGAGCTCCTCGCGGCGGAACTGCGAAAGCTTAGCCTGCTTCATGCGTGTTACATCCTGCCCGTTGATGCGGATCGTGCCACTTGTGGCGCTATCGATGGTCGACACGCAGTTGAGCAACGTCGACTTGCCCGAGCCCGAAGCGCCCATGATGCCAACAAATTCGCCGCGGTTGACGGTAAAGCTGACGTCGTTGAGCGCGCGGGTCACGTTGCCCAGCGCTCCATATACCTTTTCGAGATGCGCGACCTCCAGTACCGGGGTCGCCATGTGCGTGGTTTGCATACCGAGTCCTTTCTTGCGATTAGTCTACGGCATCTATAGTCGCAAGAAGACGAGTCGGCTACCATCGATATGGCTTACGCTTGCCTTACCGTTGTGTAAGGTACGGGTAGCTACCCTGCCGCGTGTTGATGTTGAGAAAGGACTCCTGTTGAAGACTGTTCATGTTGCCGCTGGGATCATTCGCAAGGAAGGATCTGACGAGCTGCTTGCCGTGCAGCGCGGCTACGGCAACATGCAGGGACTTTGGGAGTTTCCCGGCGGCAAGCTCATGCGCGGCGAGACACCCGAAGACGCCGTGCGCCGCGAGCTCATGGAAGAGCTGCAGGTAAAAGTCACCAACCTGCGCGATTTCTATACCGTTGAGTATGACTACCCCGATTTTCATCTCTCCATGGAGTGCTACTACTGCTCGCTCGCCGATGAATCCGATGAGCCTCAGAAGCACGACCGCCAGCTCGATATCCGCTGGATTCCACGCACCTCGCTTGCCACGGTGGAATGGATGCCCGCCGACAAGGGGCTTATCGATGCCCTGATTGAGCTGAAGGAAGATCGGCTTGAGGCCAACAGCACTGCCAAAGATGCCAAGGCCGCCACGACCGAACACCCCGCCGCCAAACCCAAGCGCGCACCTAAGCGCCGCAGCAAAAAGCGTCCCAAGCCCGGTCTGCTCGACGGCATCGATACCTCGGACCTCTCCGCTGACGAGCGCGAACTGGTCCGCCGTCGCGCCGCCATCAAAAAGTCCATGAAGGGCAACAAGCGCGCCAACACCAAGCCCGAGCTGCTCGTTCGCCAGCGCCTGCGCGCAGCGGGCCTTACGGGTTATCGCTTGGAATGGAAGGTTCCCGGCAAGCCCGACATTGCCTTTCCCGGGCGCAAGATCGCCATCTTCGTCAACGGCTGCTTTTGGCACCGCTGTCCTAAGTGCAATCCAAGCCAGCCCAAGCGCAACGTTGAGTTTTGGGAGGCAAAGTTTCGTCGCAACGTCGAGCGTGACCGAGCCGCCATCAACGCACTTACCCAAATGGGCTGGACGCCCATCACCGTCTGGGAATGCGAGCTCAAGAAAGACCGCATCGACGCCACCATGGAAAAGGTCATCGAGCAGGTACGGGCTGCAGAGCCGCAGCGCTAACAGCGAGCATTCACACGCTCCGCACGTCCGCGCCACGTCTACGCCACAAACCTTAGAAAGCCCTTAAGCTCAAAACCTTTCAAGAGTGTTACTCAATAGCCTTGACCTGCGGTTTCATCGTAACACCAAACCAGGTTAAGCCTTTCTTTAGCGCTTCTTTGCAGCAACCGCGGCATAATACTGCCAGCGCACGGGACCTAGCAGCACACCCCGTGCGCAATCTTTTGGTGGACATCGAGGAGGCCGCATAAGCATGCATTCTTCCAACGGCGCAGCACAGCAGCCATCCCTAAATCATGCAAACCTTTTCTCCTTCCCCCCGACACAGAGAAACGGCCTCCTCGACTCCCCCACCGCAAAAGCCAAACGCTCAATCGACCAGAGCCACAACTTGCGAGCATCGTTCGAAAGGCTCCAAGCATCCCTAGACAAGGCGTTCCCCGAACAGGCAAGAGCAATCTAAGCCCATCGCGCTTTATACTGATGCCATGCGAAACATGGATCACATAGAATTGCACCGCGGAGGACGCGAGGAAGCGTTCCCCGAGACCGCCGAAGACTGGCCCTATATTGCCGAACGCGCAGAATTCGCTCGCTATCCGGGCAATTCCGTCCCCTGGCACTGGCATTCCGAAGTTGAGCTTTTCTACATGGAGCAGGGAGTGATTGACTATCGAACGCGCGCGGCTCATGAGCACGTACGCTTTGAGGAAGGGTCCGCCGGCTTTATCAACGGCGGCGTTTTGCACAGCACGCTGCAATCGCCCAATTCGGCGCCAGCCATTCAAATGCTGCATATCTTTCAGCCGTCGATGCTCGGCGATCCCGCGGGACGTCTCCAAAAGCGCTACATCAATCCATTACTTCAATGTCGAGGCGTCGATGTGCTCAAATGGTCGCCCACCAACCCCGACGATATGCCCTTTATCGATTTGCTAAAGAGTTCCTTTAACCACGACCTTCAACGGCCGCAGAACGAGATGGCGCTTCGGAACAGCTTGTCAGAGCTCTGGATTCAGATTTACGCCAAGGCCGAACCGCTCTTTTCCTCCGACAACGCCTCTTGGATGACCAACCGCGACGTACAGTTCAAGGCAATCCTGGACTATATCCGCGCAAACTATGCAGCCGCTATAGATGTGCCCCAGATGGCATCTGCAGCCGGCGTAAGCGAAAGAGAGTGTTACCGCATTATCGAAGCTTGCGCAGGAACGACCCCGGCGGCATATCTGCGCGCATACCGCGTAAACCGTGCTTGCGAACTTTTGGCACACACCACGCGAACGGTCCAGACAGTCGCGCGCCAATGCGGCTTTGCGACAGCAAGCCATCTTGGCCAGGTATTTAAAGAACAAATGGGGTGCACTCCTTCGAGCTATCGAGCAGCGAGGCAGAATCTCGATAGCACCAGGCAGAAATCCCGCTAGCCCTTCTTCTGTCACTGCATCAAACTTGCAGGCAAACAACGGATAGGAGCAATCATATGAAGCACTTTGACCATATCGTATTTGACGTTGATGGGACATTGGCAGATACAGAAGAAAGCGTTCTGTCATCGCTTGTCCAGATTGTCCAAGAAGAAACCGGCAAAACGCTTCCCCGACACGAGCTTGACTTTGCCCTCGGCATACCCGGCAAGGATGCCCTTGAGAAACTTGGGATCTACTCGCAGGCAACGTTGGATCGCTGGTGCCAAGTTGCCGCCAGCTTTAAAAGCACCATCAGCGTGTTTCCAGGTTTGCTTGAAGTCATCGCAACACTCGCCGATAGCGGCTGCAAACTTGGCATTGTCTCCTCACGTGCGCGCGACGAATACGCAAAAGAAATTGCACCCCTTGGTTTCGATAAGTATTTTGAGCACATCATCCTTGTCGAAGACACAACCGAACATAAACCCGCACCCGCACCCATGCTCGAATATCTCCGACGTGCGGGCGCGAATCCTGGCAACGTCGTCTACGTTGGCGACACCGTCTACGACGAACAATGCGCAACTTCAGCAGGGGTCAGTTTTGCCAGAGCGGCATGGGGATCACACCAAGACATCCCAAATGCCACCTACAACCTCGAAACCCCCAACGACCTGTTAACCCTAACAACCAAATAACCCACGCGTCCCACCCTTTCAGCCCTAACGCCACAAGGGCGATTGAGCAGGACGGTTTGGGCGGGTCCCGTACTTAGTTTCCAAAATCATTCCGCAGCGCGAAGGCCCCCGTTGTCAACGCTTCGAAGAAGCGAGACAACGGGGGCCTTCATGCGCGAGGACGTTTTGGAAACTAAGTACGGGACCCGCCCAAACCGTCCGGTGGGATCAGAGTACCCTTGCTGTTACTCTGCTTTGCCCACAGAGTTGAGGTTGGTCATGCGGATCTTAACCAGCTCGGTGATCTCACGCATGCCCTCCTTGGCCGGCTTCTTAGGATCGAAGCAGGCGGGGTTCTCGGCCATGTAGGCCATGAAGCCCTTGGTGTAGGCCTGACGCAGCTCAGTGGCGTAGTTGACCTTGCAGATGCCGTTCTTCACGGCCTCGGCGACCTGCTCATCGGGCACACCGGAAGTGCCGTGCAGAACCAGCGGCACGTCGACGGCGTCGCGGATGGCCTTGACCACGGACTGCTCGATGTGAGGATCGCTCGTGTACACGCCGTGGCTGGTGCCAACGCCAATGGCCAGCGAGGTGCAGCCGGTGCGCTCGACGAACTCCTTGGCCTCGGCCGGATCGGTGTAGGGGCTCTCGCCCTCAACCGCGGGACCGTCGTCCTCCTTGCCGCCAACCTTGCCAAGCTCGGCCTCGACGGGCACACCCATGGCGCGGCCAGCGTCGGCGACGGACTTGGTCAGGGCGATGTTGTCCTCGAAGGACTCGTGCGAACCGTCGATCATGACAGAGGTGTAGCCAGTGCGGAAAGCCTGCATGCAGCGGTCATAGCCATCGCCGTGATCGAGGTGCAGAGCGACGGGCACGGAAGCGCGCTCGGCGGCAGCCTTGACCATGCCGTAGAAGTAGTCCAGACCAGCGGTCTTGATGGTGCCCGGGGTGGTCTGCATGATGACGGGGGACTTGGTCTCCTCGGCAGCGGCCAGAACGGCCATAACAAACTCGAGGTTCTCGACGTTGAACGCGCCAACGGCGTAATGGCCGGCCTGAGCGTCCTTGAGCATCTTTTCGGTGGTAACAAGTGCCATGAGCGTTTGCTCCTCTCCCTCGCCCGCATCTGGACATCGGGCGTACGTGTCCGCAAGGCGTTTTACCTTGCGTTTTGCTGCGTCCATTGTATGAAATTCAGCGGCTTTGCATGTGCGAGATATTGAGCCCATGCAGGTCAATACAGTCGTTTTTGAAAAGTAAACGGAAGGAATTGGAGCCGAGTGGGCGTATTCGATATTGAATTTTGGGCGTTCAGCGTCTTTCTTTTATAGAAAAGATAAGTAATCGAAAGGCGTTTTCTTACTCAAAAAGAAAATGAACGAAAATAGGCTCAACACAATTCCTACAAATTTAGCCGAGAATGGAGCAAAAATGGCCCACGCAACAACCCGAGCTTTCGCCGATGAGCGTCGTTCCGCCATCATGGAGATGCTCGAGCATAACGCCTCGGTGCAAGTGGCAGAAATCGCCCAGACCTTTGGCGTGTCCTCCGTTACCGCCCGCGCCGACCTGGACGCGCTCGCCGAGTCCGGCAAGTTGCGCCGCACGCATGGTGGCGCTGTGTCTCTCCAGAAGCGACTGACCGTATCCACCCAGGATCGCCGCATCAACGTCAATGTCGCCGCCAAGCAGGCCATCGCGCAAAGCGCCATCGAGCTCGTCGGCAATGGCGACACGTTGCTTGTCGACTCGGGCACCACGGCGCTCGAGTTCGTCCGGCTCCTCGATCAGCGCGACGGCATCACCGTCATCACGGCCGACATTACCATCGCCGATTACATCGACGAGAGCATGCCCTCGGTCGATGTCGTCATGCTGGGTGGGGCACTGCGCAAAGGTCATCGCTATCTGTACGGTCCACTTACCATGCAGGCGCTCCAAATGGTCCACGCCGACCTTGCCGTCATGTGCCCCGGCGCTTTTGTCCCCCGCTGCGGCTTTACGACCGACTTTCCCCAAATGGCCGAGACCAAAACGGCTATGATCGCCGCAGCCCATCAAAGCGTCGCCCTCATGGACGCCAGCAAGGTTAACGGACGCGGCATGTACCGCTTTGCCGAGCTGGCAGATGTCGACACCATCGTGATGGACCGTGACCCCGATCATGCCGTTGCCACCTCAATCGCCGAGATCGTCGACGACGCCCGCCCAAATCTCCTCATCGCTGGCGCTTAAACAAAAACCACCACAAAGGTGCCTGTCCCCTTTGTGGTGGTTGAGCGTTAAAAGCGAAATATCGCTACTTGGAAAGCTCGTCGGCGAGGGCCTCGATCTGAGCGCGCGAGGCGTCGTTGAGCGACCCCAGCACAGTCACCTTGTTCTGCGCCAGGGTGATGTCCTTCATACCCTCGAGCTCCTTAGTCATAACCTTGGCAGCGGTGGGCGCCCAGGAGCCGGCCTCGACGAGCGCCACGGTGCGGTTCTGGTAGGCATGCTCGGCGAGCGTGTGGATAAAGGTGCTCATGAACGGGAAGATCTCGCCCTGATAGGTGATAGAGGCGAGCACCAGACGGTCATAGCGGAACGCATCCTCAACAGCCTCGGCCATATCGTCGCGAGCCAGGTCAAAGACGGAAACCTTCTGGCCGCGGGCCTCGAGCGCAGATGCGAGCTCTTCAACGGCAGCCTTCAGATGCCCATACACACTCGCATAGGCAATCGTGATGCCCTCGTCCTCGGGCTGATAGCTCGACCAGGTGTTGTAGGTGTCGAGGTAATAGCCCAGGTTCTCGGTCAGCACGGGGCCGTGAAGCGGGCAAATGATCTGGATGTCCAGATTGGCGGCCTTCTTGAGCACGGCCTGCACAAACTTGCCGAACTTGCCCACGATGCCAAAGTAGTAACGGCGCGCTTCGCAAGCCCAGCCCTCGGGATCCTCGATGTCGTTGGCGCCAAACTTGCCAAAACCGTCGGCACTAAAGAGCACCTTGTCGGTGGACTCGTAGGAGAAGAGCACCTCGGGCCAGTGCACGTTGGGGGCGCCGACAAACGTCAGGCTGTGGCCGCCCAGGTCGAGCACGTCGCCATCTTTGACGACCATCTTGCGCTCGGGGTAGTCGGTGCCAAAGTAGTTGACCATCATGCGGAAAGCGCCCATGCTGGCCACAATCTGCGCCTGGGGATAGCGCTCCATAAAGGCGGCGATACCGGCGGAGTGATCGGGCTCCATGTGATGGACAACCAGGTAGTCGGGCGTACGACCATCGAGCACGGTCTCGAGGTTGCCGAGCCACTCGTCGACAAAGCCAGCGTCGACCGAATCGGCGACAGCGATTTTATCGCCCAAGATAACATAGCTGTTGTATGCCATGCCGTTCTCGGACACGTCGTACTGGCCCTCGAACAGATCGATGTCGTGATCGTCGACGCCAATGTAGCGGATATCCTTGGTGATCTCCATCAGGCAAAGCCTCCTAGATAGACAAAAGAACCCGTCTATCATAGCACTCGCCCTCGTAGCTACGGCTATCTGCCAGCATCCTTACCGATTGTTATTGATGCGGAATATACCGCTTTTGACCTGCAAAAACTATACGCGAGGCTCTGCCGTGGTGTGCCGAACGATGAGCTTGCCCGGAATACGAATGGCAACAGTCTTGCCCGTTGCCCCCGCCTTGGGAACCGCGTGCTCGAATACCTCGCGTCCGCGCTGATGTAGATCGAATCGCACGGTCGTGAGCTCGTTATGCGCGACAAAGTCGTCGAGCGAGTCATCGACGCCCACCACGCTCACGTCCTCGGGCACACGCAATCCGCTGTCGCGCAACGCAGCGATCGCACCGTTTGCCATCTGGTCATTTGCCGCGTAAATCGCCGTCATGGTGCGGTCGTGCTCAGCCAGATATCTGCCGGCTTCGTAACCGCTGTTGGCAGACCAGTCGCCCTCGAGCGGTTCAGCCGGCTCGATGTGCTTACGCTCGAGCGCATCCTGCCAGCCGGCGCGACGGAACTGTTCGTCAATCGAAAAGGACGGGCCGCCGATAAAGCGAATCTGTTCATGTCCCAGCTCAAACAGATGATTCATGAGCAACAGCGAGCAGCCGTAATGATCGGAGTCAACCGTAGTCACCCGCGGGTGCGCATACATGGTAACGATGACCGTGCCAATACCCGGCAACGGATCGAACGTCTCAAAATCGGGAGCCATACGGCTCATGCCGATAATGATGCCGTCCACGGGCAGCGCGGCCATACGACGTGTTGCCTCGGCAAGAGAGAATTCCTCGGTCTTGGACATCTCGACCAGTGTGATGGCGCAATTATGCTCGCGAGCAGCGCTGGCGATGCCGTCGATCATTGAGAGGTTGCCAAACTTGGTGACATCGTTGACGCACAGGCCGACCGAATGGTAGCGACCGTCGCGCAGCGAGCGACCGGCATAACTCGGACGAAAGCCGAGCTCTTGCATAGCGGCCTGCACACGCTGGCGCGTCTGCTCGTTAACGTTGGGCAAGCCGTTGGCGACGCGCGAAACCGTCTGCTGCGAAACGCCAGCAGCGCGGGCGACGTCGGCCATGGAGACCGGACGCGAACTGGTATCGTTGGACGGACGCCTTGCCACAGGATCACCTTCACCCTTGCGAGATCTGAATAGCGTGCATGCCGGCCCGGGCAGAGATACACTCCGCGCCGAGGCCCGCCATCGTCGGACGCATGTTAACGTACTCTACTTTTTCAATCCGCAACTCTTCTGCTTTATAAGTCCATACAGCAGTACCGTTCACGGCTGTATTTCTACCGATTACCAGATTCTCAAAAAGTGACAAGCGTTGTGTTATGAGTACGTTAACATAGCCCGTAACGTGCGGTATCGTGAACACTTGGTTCACTCCGCTTCAAGTTGTTAACGTACTCATAACGACGCAAAACTCGCCCGTGCGCACCAAGGAAAGGACTCCCATGACCACCCCCGACGAAAAGACATTCGCCACGCTCACCAAACTGTTTGAGGAGGAGTTTGGCCCCATCGGCGACCGCCAGGTGCTCTATGTGCACGCGCCCGGCCGTTCCGAAATCAGTGGCAACCACACCGACCACGAGGGCGGCCACGTCATCGCCGGCTCGCTCGATGTCGCCGTTGACGGCATTGCCGTAGCGACCGACACCAACAAGATTCGCGTCGCCGACGAGGGCTACCCCACCTTTGAGATCACGCTCGACACGCTGGATATTCAAGCGTCCGAGAAGGGCACGTCCGCGAGCCTCGTCCGCGGCATGGCCCACGAAATCGCTGCTCTGGGCGTTGAGCCCCAGGGCTTCGACTTCGCCTTCACCTGCTCTGTCCCCTCGGGCGGCGGCCTTTCCAGCTCCGCTGCTGTCGAGGCGGCATACGGTCGCGCCATGGAGACGCTCTGGGGCGCACCCGCCATTGAGCCCGTCGCGCTCGCTCAGATGAGCCAGCGCACCGAGAACAACTACTACGGCAAGCCCTGCGGCCTGATGGACCAGGCCGCCGTATGTCTGGGCGGCCTCGCCTACATGGACTTTGAGGACCAGGCTCAGCCTAAAACCAAGAAGCTCGAGCTCAACTTTGAGGATCACAGCTACGCGCTCGTGCTCGTTAAGGTCGGTGCCGACCACGTGGCCGCCACCGACGACTACGCCGCCGTTCCGCGCGAAATGCAGGACGTCGCCGCCGAGTTTGGCAAGGAACGCCTGTGCGAGGTCGATGTTGCCGAGTTTGACGCCAAGCTCCCCGAGCTGCGCGCCAAGCTGGGCGACCGCGCCTGTCTGCGCGCCGTTCACTACTGGTACGAAAACGGCCTGGTCGACAAGCGCTGGGCTGCCCTGAACGCCGGCGACATCGATCAGTTCCTGGTCCTGACGCGCGAGTCCGGCGCCAGCTCTGCCATGTACCTACAGAATGTCGTTGCCAAGCTGGGCTCCGAGCAGCCCTCGATGTATGCCCTGGCACTGGCCGAGCACGTGCTCGACGGCCGAGGCGCCGTCCGTATCCACGGTGGCGGCTTTGGTGGCACCATCCAGGCCTTCGTGCCGCTCGACCTGGTCGACACCTTCATCGCCAAGATGAACGGCTGGCTGGGCGAGGGCTCTGCCCGCCACTACGCAATTTCTGACAAGGGGGCCTACGCGGCATGGCTGTAATGACTGACGTGCGCGAGGCCGCGCAGAACCTGATCGAGTACGCCATCCACCGATCGATGATCGGCCAGGACGATCGCATCTGGGCGTATAACACCATTCTCGAGTGCATCGGTGCTACGGGCCCGGCGCTCGACATGGCCTGGGCGCTCCAGGTCGAGAAACTCTCGCTCTTGCACCCCGATACCCTGCCCAACTTTGACCTTGAAGGCACACTTGCCGCGCTTGCCGAGGCGGCTGTTGCCAACGGCGCCGCCGAGGACACGGCATCGGGCCGCGACCGCATCGCCATGCGCATCATGGGCGCGCTCATGCCGCGCCCGTCTGCCGTGATTGACGAGTTTACCGGCCGCATGGGCGTCAACGAGCCCCGCGCCGCGACCGACTGGTTCTACGGCCTGTGCTGCGACGCCGGCTACGTGCGCCGTGCCGCCATCGCGCGCAACATCAAATGGAGCACCCCCACCAACTGGGGCGATCTTGAAATCACCATCAACCTGTCCAAACCCGAGAAGGACCCGCGCGATATCGCCGCGGCCGGTGCGGCCAAGAACACGGGTGAGAGGTATCCCGCCTGCCAGCTGTGCATCGAAAACGAAGGCTACCCTGGACGCTCCGCCGCAACCGACGGCGGCGCCCACCCCGCCCGTCAGAACCTGCGCGTTATCCCCATCCAGCTCGACGGCGAGCGCTGGGGCTTCCAGTACAGCCCGTATGCGTACTTTAACGAGCACTGCATTGCCATGAGCTCCAAGCATCGCCCGATGCACGTGGATCGCAAGAGCCTGACCTGCCTGCTCGACTTTGTCGACCTGTTCCCGCACTACTTTATTGGCTCCAACGCCGACCTGCCCATCGTGGGCGGCTCGATTCTGTCGCACGACCACTTCCAGGGCGGCGCACACGAGTTCCCCATGATGCATGCCACCGAAGTCTCGCAGTTTAGCGTGCCCGGCTTTGACCAGGTCAGCGGTACCGTGTTGCAGTGGCCGCTTTCGGTGCTGCGACTGCGCTCGCACGACCGCGCCCAGTTGCTCGACGCTGCCGAGAAGATTATCCTCGCCTGGCGCGAGTGGACCGACGAGTCTGTGGGCGTTATCGCGCACACGGCCGACGGCGTAGCGCACAACACCGTGACGCCCGTCATCCGCCGCGTCGACTCCCGCGGCAACGCCGGCGGCGAGATCTACGAGGCCTACCTAACGCTTCGCTGCAATATCACGACCGGCGATCATCCGCTGGGCGTATTCCACCCGCATGCCGAGTATCACCATATTAAAAAGGAGAACATCGGCCTGATCGAGGTCATGGGCTTGGCCATTTTGCCGCCGCGCCTGGTTCCCGAGCTCGGCGCTGTCCGTGAGCACCTGTTGGCGGCCAAGACCGATGCCAGCTACGACCTTGCCGGTGCACTCGAGGGCGACGACCTTTGCCGCAGCCACGCCGCATGGGCCGAGGACGTCTTTGCCCGCCGCGCCGACGAGCTTACGGCGGACAACGCCATCGACATCCTGCACGAGGAGGTCGGCGTGGTGTTTGGCCACGTGCTCGACAACGCCGGCGTCTTTAAGTGGGACGAAGCCGGCCGCGCCGCCCAACAGCGCTTTATCGACTCACTGTAATGATCCCTTGGGGACGGAGGAAAACGGATCACTTCGTCTTCAAGACAACGGCGCCCGCCGGCAACATCGCCGGTGGGCGCCGTTTTATTGGTTAGTCATTGGGGATGTTCTTAAACGACTGGTCATTAAAGAACGTCCCCGACGACTAATGACTCGAGCGTGGAAAATCTCCCACTTTGAGCTCGTATGGGCACCAAAAGCGGGAGATTATCCACGCTCATTCTATTAGGAGTCGCAACCGCTACAACTCTACGACCTCAACGCCGTTGTAAATCTCGTCCCAGCGGTCCATGACCAGGTGGCCAGTCTTGGGATCCATGGCGTTGAGCTTGCCGCAGGTATTGGCGGTCTTGAGCACCGTGATGTCGTCGGCACCAGCAGCAATGGCATGCGCAAAGCCGGCGATGGTCGAGTCGCCGGAACCCGTCGCGTTCACTGCCGCAATCGCGGGCGTCTTGGCACGGAACGCACGGCCCTCATGGAAGCCCACCGAACCGGCAGCGCCCATCGAAACGACAACCCAGGGGATACCGGCAAAACGGTCATCGGCGGCGAGCGCCTCGCGCAGGGCATCGACATCATCAGTCGTAAAGGACGTACCCAGCAGGCCGTTAATCTCGGTCAGGTTGGGCTTTACGAGCTCAGGCTTAGCGTCGGACTCCAGCGCGGCCTCCAGCGATGCGCCCGAGGTGTCGAGCAGCACCTTGGCGCCCGCCTCCTCGGCGATCTTGACGAGCTCGGCATAGTAGCCGGCATCGACGCCACGCGGCAGCGAGCCCGAAAGCGTCACAACGTCCGCCTTCGCTGCAAGCTCGGCGAACTTGGCCGTAAAGGCCTCGAGCTCGGCCGGGGCGATCTGCGGGCCGCTCTCCAGCAGCTCGGTCTGATTGCCCTCGTGCAGAATATTCAGGCAGATGCGCGTCTCACCGGCGATGGGCACAAAGTCGTTCTTGACGCCATCGGCATCCATGAGCTCGGCCATATAGGCACCCATGTGACCGCCAAGCAGGCCGGTCGCGAGCACGTCGTCGCCCAGCTGCAGCAGCACGCGACTCACGTTGAGGCCCTTGCCGCCAGCGGTCTTTTCGGGCGTCACACGGTTCACGTCGTCGATGATCAGCTTGTCGAGCTGATAGCGCGTATCAATCGACGGGTTCATGGTAACGGTCAGAATCATGTTGGACTCCTGTTTAGAAAACCGGCCCGCGCCCCTCACAGAAACGCGAGCCGTCAATTAAAAAGCTGCAGAATGCCGGGTACCGCCAAAAACGAAGCACCCAAGCTCAGCAAGCAAAAGTTTTATCGGAGCAGCTCGCCCGCCAGATGGCTTCGCAGCGTCGACTGGTCTGGCGTTCGGTAGAACGCCGGAACCTCCTTAGTCGTGGTATTCGCCACGCTCCCACTTCTCAAGGAACTCGTCAAAGAAGCGCGGGTCAGCCTGAGCCTCGGCGTCGGCCTTATTGCAGGCATCGATCTTGGCAATCAGGGCATCGTGCTCGGGGGTCTTGTCGTAGGGCTCCTCCAGGAAGGCAAGCATGATGTCGGCCATCAGGAACTCGCCAGTGATCTTGCCGCCAAAGCCCACGATGTTGGCGTTGAGCTCGCGACGGGCATACAGGGCAGAGGTCATGTCGCGAACCAGGGCGCAGCGGGCGCCGGGAACCTTGTTGACGGCGTTGGTGATGCCGATGCCGGTGCCGCACAGGGCCACGCCAAAGTCAGCCTTGCCGCTGGCAACAGCCTCGCCCACGGCCTTGCCGTAGATGGGGTAGTGCGTACGGGTGTGGCTGTAGGTGCCGCAGTCGAGCACCTTGTAGCCAGCCTGCTCCAGGCGGTCGGCCAGATAGATCTTCTCGTCCGTAACGATATGGTCGCAACCGATTGCGATGGTCTTCTTCATCAGAACGTCCTTTCGTCTGAATTCACAAGTTGAGGTAGAAGTTCGAGTTCTCGGTGGCTCTCGTTAGGCCATCTTGTTGAGCATGTCGACACGGATCTGGTGACGGCCGCCAGCATACTGGGCGCGCAGGAACTCGCGGGCGATCTTCTTTGCGACCTCGGTGCCCACAACGCCCGGGCCCATGGTGACCATGCGCGAGCCGTTGTGCTCGCGGGTCATGTAAGCGGAACGCTCGTCGGAAATGTTGGCGACGACCATGCCCTTGATCTTGACGGCGGCCATATAGGAGCCGACACCGTACTTATCGAATGCGAAGCCCTGGGAATCCTTGTGCTCCAGCAGGTCCTTGGCAACGGCGGTCGCGGAATCGACAAAGTCCGCGGCAGGGGTCTCGGAATAGTCGACGACCTCGTGACCGTCGGCGATGAGCATCTCCTTGATGGACTCCTTCATCGACATACCGTCGGCATCGGAAGCGATTACAACTCTCATGACATCCTCCTTGAGAGATACGCAGGTGCGTAGTTTCTGTTTGGAAGTGTTGAATCGCGTTCAGGTCCGGGCATCTGAATGTGCGGTTCTTCACTGTTCATGTTTATTTGAACACATTCGAACAGTAACTGCAACAACTATTTGTTTATCTTTGTTCTTTTTTGAACAAATATCGTTCACGGATGATTGCTGACCGTTTGAGCCGGGCGCGGACGTAGCGACCATGTGTTCAACAAATCAGAACCACCCTTAAAAAGGGTGGTTTGCTCTTAGGGTATAACCCACGGGCCCCGGGCTCGCGTCTAAAGGCGCGGGCCCGGACTTCGTCCAGGCCTAGTGCATCTTGACCCGTGGCGCGCCG
>NZ_JBBNLV010000021.1:0-27245 GCF_040092295.1 Collinsella sp. CLA-ER-H9 | reverse complement strand
CATCTCCACCGTTCCTTCAACTGGGAAAACGGCGCCCCCGGGCCCCAGGAGGGGCCGCGGGGGCGTTCGGCTAACTGCGGGAATGGCCTATTTGCTCAATGTGTTCGGCTGAGATCGGAAATCAACCTTTCGCACGAATTATTGGACGGATGTCGTTGCTGGCCGCTTGCTCGCCCACAGAGGGCCGGTCGCGGCCTGTGAGATTTCCTGCTCTACAGTCCTGCTCGCACGAAGAGCACATTAAGTGCTCTTCGGCTCGTGCGGAACTCGCGATAAATCTCACAGGTCGCGCCCGGCCCTCTGTGGGCGAGTAAGCTGCGGAAACTCGGTCGGTCCAGAGCAATATCGTGCGAACGGAATTCTGGCTGATGACCTGTTCGCGACAAGCACTCGATAGGCAGTCTCCTCTATACCCTTCTGTAAGTTGCGGTGAAATAGGGACTGAATTTGGGGTTGAATCGTTTAAACAGTCCCTATTTCACCGCAACCTATGGGAGGGATCGAAAAAGGCGGAGGCCCTGGAGAGGGCCTCCGCCTTTGTTACAAAGGACGATGTTATTCGCGAGCTGGGGGATTAGACCAGACGGGCGTTGATCGTCTTGGCGATCTCGGCGGCGTCGGAGGAACCCTTGACGGTGGCACGGAAGTCCTCGTCCATGAGCGCCTCGGCGACCTTGGACAGGATCTTGAGGTGCGTGGTGCCAGCCTGGGCACCGGGGATGAGCAGAGCGATAGCCACGTTGACGGGAGCGCCGTCCATGGTGTCCCAACCGGTCACGCCAGAGTCGTCCTTGACGACAATGACGGCGGCCTCGGTAATGGCATCGGACTTGGCATGCGGAATAGCGAAGCCCTC
Source organism: Collinsella sp. CLA-ER-H9 (assembly GCF_040092295.1). Taxonomy (NCBI): domain Bacteria; kingdom Bacillati; phylum Actinomycetota; class Coriobacteriia; order Coriobacteriales; family Coriobacteriaceae; genus Collinsella; species Collinsella sp. CLA-ER-H9. Next base: position 26,389 of record NZ_JBBNLV010000021.1, on the reverse strand, counting down.
CATCATGCCCGTGGTGCCCTCGGCCTCGCGGGTCAGGAAGGCGTTCATCACGGCATCGGCGTCGTCAGCGAGACCGGCCTTGACGGCCTGGTTGGAGACGAAGCTCAGGGCCTCGTCACGAGAAGCGAAATCCTCGGCGACAAAAACGTTCTCGACCTTCACGAAGTCGGCAGCCTCGGCCTTGGGGGCCTCGACGGCAGCGGCCTTGGGAGCCTCGACCGGCTTAGCGGGAGCGGCAGGAGCGGCCTTCTGGTTCTTCTCGAAATCATACTTCTTGAAAGCGACGAACAGGATGCCACCGACCACAGCGCCGATGAGGATCGCGAGGACCCACAGCGGACCGTTCTCGACAACAGGCAGGACCAGGAAGCCACCGTGGGGCGCCGGATCGTGGACGTTGAACATGATGGTCAGGATCGAGGCGATGGAGGAACCGAGCATCATGATGGGCATGACGGGCCAGATGTTCTTGGTCATGAACGGAATGGCGCCCTCGGTGATGTGGGTGCAACCAAGGATGAGGTTGACGACACCGGCGTCATGGTCCTCCTGGCTGAAGTATTTCTTGCCGACGATGACGGCGAAGGTGGTGATCAGCGGCGGAACGATACAGGCGGCGGAGACGGCAGCCATGAAGTTGGTGCCGAAGTTGTAGGTGTCGGTGCCAACACCAGCTGCCAGGGCCTCGGTGAGCATGGCGGTACCGGTGACGTAAGCAGCCTTGTTGACCGGGCCGCCCATGTCAAAGGCGCACATGCAGCCGATAGCAAGACCCAGGACAACAGCGCCGGAGGCAGACAGACCCTTGAGGAAGTCCATCATGGCGGTGTTAATGGCAGCCATGGGGCCGGAGATGCCGAGCATCACGAGACCGACAATCAGCGTGGAGAACAGCGGGTACAGGAAGATAGCCTTGAGACCGTCCAGGTTCTTGGGCAGACCGGCAAAGACCTTCTCGAGCAGTAAGATGACATAGCCAGCGAGGAAGCCGCCGACGATGCCGCCCAGGAAGCCGAAGCCCACACCGGTGCCGCCGGCGTCAATGAGCATTGTACCGTCGGGTCCCTCGACGACAGGCAGACCCTGGATGGCGATCATACCGGCGACGAAGCCGGGGACGAGCGCTGGGCGCTTGCCGATGGACTCGGCGATGTAGGCGGAAAGCACGGGAACCATGAGGTTCATGGCAATGCCGCCGATGATCTTGAGCATAGCGGCGAAGCTGTTGTAGTCGGCAGCCGTCGAATCAAAGGACGTGATGCCCCACAGGAACGAAACGGCGGTCAGGACGCCACCGGCGACGACGAAGACCAGCATGTGGCTGACGCCATTCATGAGGTGCTTATAGATGATGTGGCCGATGGACTCCTTCTCCTCGACCTCATCCTCGACATCGACAGCAGCCGCAACCGTGTCGTCGCCCTTGGCGGCGAGTGCGCGGTCGATCAGCTTGCCGGCAGCCTCGACGGACAGGGCCTTGGAAACACCAACGGAAACCATGGGCTTACCGGCGAAACGCTCCGGCTGGACATCCTTGTCGGCTGCGACGACGACGGCCTTGGCACCAGCGATCTCGCTCTTGGTGAGCTCGTTCTCGACACCGACCTGGCCATGGGTCTCGACCTTAATGGTCAGACCGCGCTCGGCAGCTGCCTTCTCCAGCGCCTCCTTTGCCATGAAGGTGTGCGCGATGCCGGTCGGACAACCGGTGGCGGCGATGATGTCAAACTTAGCCATATGTCCCTCCTTTTTAAGTTTTGCGCCCGCAGGCGCTCCCCTACACGCGCGTCCTTGCGCGCTTTTCCACATCTGAAAGATACCAAGCCACCGCTTGTACGAGAAGTAATACAGCTCATTTCTCCGGTGAAAGGTTCTTTCATTACCGTAAACGGTCGATGAAAGTTTACCATCAACTATTGAAACGGCAAGGTGTATCTTGTAATTGAAAATGCCCCTATACTACGACATTACAAAGCAAGTCCGATTTTTATGCCAGCCAGGAGCCATCCCATGTCAGATAGCAGCAAGAGCGCACTCTCCCTTATTAGCACGCACAGGGGGTACAGCGAGTCCGAGCAACGCATTGTCGACTATATCCTAGAGCATCAGTCCGAGGCACCGCGTCTGACAGCCGCCCAGCTCTCGCACGCTGCCGCAACCTCCGAGGCAACCGTCTCGCGCTTCTGCCGCAAACTGGGTTTTGGCAGTTTTCGCAGTTTTCAGTTTTCGCTGGCGCGCGATCTGGAGAGCCAGCGCAATGAAGGACTCACCGACGAGGTGTCGCTCGACAATATGGAGCAGAGCCTCAAGAATATTCTCGCTGCCAAGGTAAGCGAGCTCAATGCGACGATCGATGGCATTGATCACGACACGCTGGCAGCCGTCGTGCACGCGTTTAAGAACGCAGGGGCGATCGAATTTGCAGCCGTAGGCAACACCAACGCCGTCGCGCTCGACGCGACGTTTAAGTTTTCGCAGCTGGGCCTTCGCTGCATGGCAAGCACCATCAGCGAGATCTCGATTGGTTTTGCGCTCACGTTGCGCCCTGGCGATTGTATAGTGCTGATCTCGAACTCCGGCAAGTCGCGCCGACTGAATCGCATGGCAAAAGCGGCTCGCGGCTGTGGCGCCACCGTTGTCGTCATCAGCAGCGACAGCAAGTCCCCGCTTGCTCGCCTGGCCGACTACACCTTTAATACTGTGAACCACGAGGCACTGCTCACCACGGGCGACTTTGCGTTCTCCAAGATGAGTGCCACGATGATAATCGAGGTTATCTACAACTTCCTGCTGCCCGAGATTGAAGACGCCCGCGAGCATATCAGCTACTACGAGGAGCTCATCCAGCCGGATAAGGTCGTGGAGTAGGTTTTATCAGGGGACGTTATGTACCGTTCCGATAAAACTATGCCGGTTTACTACGATGAAATCGGAATATGCGACCACATCGTGTTTTAAAAGAAAACCGCAGGGGTTCTACTTGCGGTTTTCTTTTTACAATTTTAGCTGTGCTCGAGCTACGCCGATTCATCGTAGTAAACCGGCATAGTTTTTGACGGTCGGGCCAGACAAGCAAGTGGCGGTGCAACAATTGCTGATATTTTGTCCCCGCCAACACTGTCAGCTCGTTCTAACCTCGAGCCTCTTCCAACATCTGCTTGGCATGTGCCAGGCTTGCCTCAGATTGATCGCCACTCAGCATACGGGCGATCTCTGCGATGCGGGCGTCCCCGGCCACCTCATCCAGATGCGTCTGGGGAACGTCGCCGGGCTCTTTGCTCACCACGTAGTGTTTGTCGGCTATGACAGCGACCTGCGCCAGGTGGGTTACGACAATCACCTGATGCGTAGCGGCGAGATCTGCCAGCACGCTCGCGAGGGCACGTGCTGTAGAGCCGCCGACACCGGCATCGACCTCGTCGAACACCAGCGTATCCACGCCGTCCGCGTTACCGAGAACGACCTTGCTCGCCAGCATGACGCGGCTCAGCTCGCCGCCCGACGCAATGCGGCGCAGGGGGCGCGGCGTCAATCCGGCACCACTGCGATACAAAAGCTCATAGCTCGAAGGCCCCGCCAGCGTCCATTCGGCACGCGGAAGATCGCGCGACTCCCAAACGAGCTCGGCGTCGCCCATCTCCAAGCGCGCCATCTGACGGCCAACCTCGTGGCAAAAGCGAGGGGCTGCGGTATTCCGCACGCGTTTAAGCGCCTTGGCAGCAGCAAAAAGCTCGCGTTCGGCACACCCGAGCGCCTCGCGAGCCTTCTTGATCTGCGCATCACCATCGTCTACCAGCGACAACAGCTCTTGTGAGCGGTCGCGCATGGCAAAGACATCATCCATGGTGGGCCCCCACTGACGCAGCAGACCCTTAAGATCGGAATAACGCTCGCGCATACGAGCCAGCTCGCGCGGATCGAAGGCGACCCCATCGCGATAGGTGCGCAGCTCGTTGGCACAATCCTCAAGCGAGATACAGGCATCCGAAAGCGCATCGGCGATATCACCCAGCTTGCGGTCGACGGTCGCCATGCGGGAAAGCTCCGCCACGGCACTGTTCACGGCATCGAGCGCTCCCCCTTCAGCTGCAAGCGATACATGGGCATCGTTGGCCGTGGCCACCAACACCTCAGCATGCTCGGAGCGCGGCAGCAGCTCCTCGAGCTCCTCATACTCACCCGGCTTGGGGTCGACCTCGGCGATGCGCTCCAGGGCGAAGCGCGCCTCCTCAACGCGACTCCCCTGCGCACGCGAGGCCTCTTCGACGCGACGGACCTCCTTGGCAGCCGCACGCGATGCCTTAAAGCAAGCACGGTAGTGCTCGAGCACCTCGAGTGCCGGGCGTCCTGCCCAGGCATCAACCATGGCAACATGATGCGCCGGGTCGAGCAGGCGCTGGTGCTCGTGCTGACCGCAAAGATCCATCATCACGCCGACGCGCTCCGAAAGTTCACGCACGCTGGCGATGCGGCCGTCAATTTTTACGCGGCTGCGGCCCTCGGCAGAAAGGCTGCGCTGCACGGTGAAGCCCTCCGTGTCGTGCGGTCCGTCAAACAGACGCGCCTCGACGCTGGCAAGCGCCTCGCCCTCGCGCACCGTCGACGAATCCGCGCGCTCGCCCAAAATGAGCTTAAGCGCCGAGAGCAGCGCGGTCTTACCGGCGCCGGTTTCTCCGGTCAGAACCGTTAGACCCGCGCTCGGAACCAACGTCGCCTCGCGAATGAGTGCAATGTTGGAAACCTGCAGCTCATCGATCATGGCGCACTCCGTAGAACACGCGGCTCACCGAGTTATAGAAGCTCTCGGGGCCGTAATCCAGCAGCAGCACATCGCCGGGACCACGGCGCACAGCCACGCTCTCGACCGTGCCATCGCAGGTAATAAACTGTCCATCGATGGCGATCGCCGGAACGCTCGGGCGATCATCGGACATAAAGATCTCCACGACATCGCTCGGCGAGGTCAAAAAAGCGCGAGCCTGAATGGTATGCGGGGCGATGGGCACACAGACCATGCCCGTGTAATCGGGGCTGACGATGGGGCCGCCGGCGGAAAGCGCATAGCCGGTGGAGCCAGTCGCCGTCGATACAACCACGCCGTCACCGCGCAGGCGGTCGATATGATGGCCGGACACCGTGATGTCGAATTCGACCATATCGGACAGGGGCCCGCGCGTAAGCGCCATATCGTTGAGGGCAAACGTGCGCACAACATCCTTCGTGCCGTCTTCGCGAACCGAAACAATATCGGCGGCGATGGTGGCACGGCGGCTCACATGGAGCTCGCCGGACAGGGCATCGCTCACGACCTGCAAAATGTCGCGCTCCTCGGGGCTCGCGGCCGTCAAAAAACCCAAATGACCATAGGAAAGACCCAAAATGGGAATCTCACGGTAGTTGAGAATGCGGGCGGCACGCAGCAGCGTGCCGTCGCCGCCGAGCGTAATAACCAAGTCGGCATCGTCAACATCGGGCGCGCTCTGAATCTTGGAGCGCTGATCGGCAGCCCATGCGACCTCGTAGCCCTGGCGCGAAAGCCAAAGCTCGAGCATCAGGCCGCTCTCGACCGCCTCTTGCTTGTAGTAATTGGGAACCAGAAAGACCTTCATAGCGTTGCAGCTTTCTCGCTCAAAACCGATACCTGGGATTGCAACTCAGCCTCGGCGCGCTCGCCGGGGGCAAACCTCGTGCCGTACAGGAAAAACTCAACGTTACCCTTGGCGCCATGGATGGGCGACACGCACACGTCGCGCGGGAACAGGCCCTTAGCGGCAAAGAGCTCGATCGCCGCCACGAGCGTATCGCAACGGACGGCGGGGTCTGTCACAATACCGCCCTCGCCCACCAACGCAGCCGGAGCCTCAAACTGCGGCTTCACGAGCGTGCAAAACGAACCCGAAAGCTTCAGGCACGCCAGCACGGCGTCGATGATATTTGCGATACTCGTAAACGACACATCGCACACGGCCAGGTCGATAGCGCCGCCGTAGCCGAGCTCGGGCAGCTGTGTCACGTTGGTGCGCTCATGGAGCGTCACGCGATCGTCTTGGCGCAGCGACCAATCAAACTGGGCGCGGCCCACATCGACCGAAACAACTGTAGCTGCGCCGCGCTTGAGCAGGCAATCGGTAAAGCCGCCCGTAGAACAGCCCACATCGAGGCAAGCAAGGTCCGTCGGATCAATCCCAAACGAATCGAGTGCGCCCTCGAGCTTGAGCCCGCCACGCCCCACATAGGGAATACGACCCTTCACGTGCAACGGCAACCCGGGCGTCACCTTAAGCCCCGGGGAGGTCAAACGCTCGCCGCCACTCGAGACCAAGCCGGCCATAAGAGTGCGAAGGGCATCCGCGCGATCGGCGCAGATGCCCTGTGAAATCAGTTCGTCATCGAGACGCACGCGTTTCATGAATGCCATCAACCATTCGTATCCGAAGACGCGGCCTGGCTATCCTTGGATTCGTTTGCCGCATCCTCATCGTATTCCTGCTCGAGCTTATCTGCCTCGCGAGGCGTCAGCTCAAACTTATCGACCATGTCGACCGCACGAGAGCCCAGCTCGATCGCCTCGTCAAACAAATCGAGCGAACGCTCCAGGGACGTATCCTTGGAGCGAACGGTCGCGATAATCTGGTCCAAGCGGTCCGAGATCTCGTCGAAGTTGCGGACGGAACCCTCTGGCATGGCTACTCCTCGACGGTACCGGTCTCGACCTCGGCGACCTCGGCATCCTCGTCGAGAACGCCGGCCGCAGCCTGAGCGGCGGCAACCTTGGCGGCAGCCTCAGCGGCCTGGGCCTCCTCGCGGGCACGGTCCTCGGCCAGCAAATCCTGATACAGGTCCTCGCCCGGCAGCTCCTCGCTACGAGCGATCTTGCCCAGCACGCCGTTGACAAACGACGCGGACTGGTCGGTGCCATAGGCCTTGGCAAGCTCGACAGCCTCGTTGATCACGATGGCATCCGAGACCTCCTCGTCGGTGAGGAAGCGCATCTCATAGACGGCGATGCGCAGCAGATTGCGGTCGGCACCGGGCATGCGCATAAGATCCCAGTTCTTGGCGACGGAGCGCAGGGCGCAGTCGATGCGGTCGATGTGCTCGTAGGCACCGCGGCACAGCTCCAGCGCGTAGGGATCGAGGGGACCCTTCGAGATCAGGAAATCGCCCTCGAGGACGCGCTCGAGCGGGCTGTCCGTGGCCTCAGCCTGGAACAGCAGCTGCAGCGCCTGACTGCGGGCAAGCGTACGCCCGCGATAAACCTTAAGGCTCAAAGGTTACTCCTTGGGGAAAACGAGGCCGTCGATGCAAACGTCAACGCGCTCGACCTCGACGCCCACCTGGGCGTCGATGGCGGCAACCACGGCGGCGCGAACGGCCTCGGCGAGTTTCTTGAACGGATAGCCAAAGAACACCACGACGCGCACGGTAAGCGCGAGCTTGTCGCCGATGACCTCGGCCTCGACCGCCGGCTCGGAAGCCGGGGCCTTGGACGAAAGCATCATGGAGACAAGGTTGGTGGCAAGGTCCTTGACGCCCACGGAGGCGATGCCCTCGACATCCGTGACGGCGCGCGAGACGATGGCGGTCAGAACATCGGGCGAAATGCCGATGCCGTCAATCTTGATTTCCTGGGGCATGAGTCCTCCTAGAAGAGTTGGTTGCTAGACGCGGGAGACGAACTTGCCGTCGCGGGTGTCAACCTTGATGACCTCGCCCTCGTTGAGGTACATGGGGACCTGGATGACGGCGCCGGTGTCGATGGTGGCCGGCTTGGTGGAACCCTGAACGGTGTCGCCCTTAAAGCCCGGGTCGGTCTGGACGATGGTGGTCTCGATGAACATCGGCGGGGTCACGCCCATGAGCTCGTCGTCGGCGAAGAGCAACTGGCAGGTGTCGTTCTCGCGCAGCCACTTGGCGTTCTCGCCCACCATGTCCTCGGGAACGGGAACCTGCTCGTAAGACTCGTTGTCCATGAAGATGTAGTCAGCGCCGTCGTTGTAGAGGTACTGGAACTCACGGGTGGTGAGCATGACGCTCTCGAACTTGGTGCCGGCGTTGCAGGTGTTCTCGACGACACGACCGCTCTTGATGTCGCGGGTCTTGTAGCGCACGAAAGCACCGCCCTTGCCCGGCTTGACGTGCTGGAACTCGACGATGGTGTAGACCTTGTCCTTAATGCGGAGACCGAGGCCGTTCTTGAAGTCGGCGGTAGAGATAGTAGGCATAGCGACCTTTCTTGTTATTGGCGAGACGCACAAGCGTCCAAATTACATACGAGCGAAATTATACACTTGCAGGCGGCGCCTACGGCGTGCGCATAAAAAGAGAACGCGGGGCGCCCGAATCATTTCGGACGCCCCGCCCCCAAAAACCCAACGGGATGGTTTAGCAATCGATAATGTGCAGGTCGTGCGGGGTCTTGGTGAAGGGCTCATAGCCGTTCTCGGTAACGACGCCGTAGTCCTCCAGGCGCACGCCGCCCACGCCGGGCAGGTACACGCCGGGCTCCATAGTGATAACCGAGCCGACCTCGATGATGTTCTTGCTGCGGTTGAAGTTGGGCAGCTCGTGGATGTCGATGCCCACGCCGTGGCCCAGACCATGGTTGTAGTAATCGCCATAGCCGGCATCGCCGATGATCTTCTTGGAAAGCTTGAAAATGTCGTTGCCCTCGACGCCCGGATGGATGGCGGCGACGCACTCCTCGTGCGTGCGGCGCACGAGCGCGTACAGGTCGAGCTGCTCCTGGGTGGGCTCGCCCATCACGACGGTACGAGTCATGTCAGAGCGGTAGTCGCAGTAGCCCGCACCGTAGTCCATCAGGACAAAGTCGCCCTTCTCGATCACACGGTCGCTCGGGACGGCATGCGGGTTGGCGGTATCAGGACCGCTCGCCACGATGGAGCCGAAGGCCAGGCTGTCGGCACCGTTGGCGAACATAAAGTTCTCAAGCTCGTTGCGGACCTGCTTCTCGGTCATACCGGGCTTAATAAAGCCGAGCATGTGCTGGAAGGCGGCATCGGTGATCGACTGCGCGTGACGCATGAGCTCGATCTCCTCGGCATCCTTGATGGCACGCATCTTGCGGATGTCGTCGTGCATCAGCGGCAGCATGCAGGCGATGGAGCGGTCCTCCAGACCACGCTGGATACCCTGGTAAAAGTTAATCTGCATGTCATCCTCGACAGCGCAGACGCGGCATTTGTTGGCCGCAATCTTGCCGGCGACCCAGCCGGGGATGGTGCCCTCGTCCATGTCGTAGACCCAGGGGCTGCCGGCGGGCGTGTTCTCCTCAAAACTGTTGAGATAGCGCGAGTCAGTGTGGAACAGGCACTGATCGGCCGTAATAAACGCGGCGTGAGGGAACTCGAAGGTGTAATCGAAGACGCCCTTCACGCCCGTGAGCCAACGGAGATTGGCCTCGTCGCGCACGACGATGGCGTCGTAGCCGCGCTCGAGCATCAGGGCACGGACACGCTCGATACGACCGGCAGGACCGGCAGCAAACTCAGACATGCAGATTCCTTTCTTGATGTCCTCAATAAAAGCGGGACGGACTCAATCAGCGCACGGAACCGTAAACGATTCGCAACCGATTAAAACCCGTCCCTCAAAATGATACGAAAGACGATGGATGTCAATAAAATTAGAGAAGTTCCCTGCGAGAAGCCAGATACGCCTGCGCATGGCGCTCGAGTACATCGTCGTCCACGGCGTTAAGACGAATGGCGCCAAGTGCCGCAGGCAGCGGCAGCATCGTACGATTGGAGCGAGCGAACTGCTGCTTGCGGAACTCCTCGATAAACGCGGTGGGTTCCAGGTCGAAGCCAAGCTCCTCGATGCCAAAGTCCTCCAGGCAGTCATCGACCTCAAACACATAGTCGATACCGAAGTCGCAGGCATCATGTGCTAGGCGCGCCTCAAAGCGCATGCCCTCGGAAAGCAGCTGGTATGCGGGGACGTGTGCCGCAGCATCGCCCAAGCAGGCGCGAAGGGTGCGCTCCCCCGTCTTGCCAAAATCGAGCGCATGGCGAGCACTGGGGTTCGTGGCCATGATCACGTCTTTGCGCGCGGTCTGGGACCACTGCACGGCATTGACGAGCGCGACTTCCTCGCAGGAAAGAATCTCGGGGACCGTCTCGGTAAACTGATTCCAGCGCGATTTACTGCTGGAAAGCATGGTACCCACGAGCACCGCATAGCCAAGCTTAAGGTCTTCGGCGCTGGCCTCGCGAACAAGGTCCAGATTGCACACGACCAGACCGGGCTCGGGGCGCACCGCGATGGCGGGCAGCGCGTGGTCGCCCGAAGCAACGAGCGGCTCCATCGTCGTGGCGACCGAGAGCATAGCATCGAAGGTCGTCGGCAGCAGGGCGCACTCCGTGCGTCCACACCACTGATTGGCGCACCAGGCGACAACAGAGCACATCGAAGCGTCACCGACGGCGACAATCAGATCGTCGCAGGTAATTCCATTGGTTGATAGACCGCCAAAGACGGCATCGGCGTCAGCCAAGGTCGCGCCGGCGGGCGAAACCTCAAGCAAAAGCTCCGACACAGCAAAGCCGGCATCGACCAGCGCATGCTCGACGACCTCGCCAAAACGCTCGGATGTGGCCTCGTTCCAAACCACCATCGCGCGCTTAGGCTTGCCCACAGCCGAGGCAAACATGCGCGACAGCTCCTCGAACGCGCCCAATCCGACGCGGACATCGACACTGCGGTTTTGGAAATTGATAAGTTGACGGCGAATCATAGCAGTCCACGCTCCAAAAGCATCTCGGCACAAACATAGGAAACGTCCTCAAAGGACTTATTGCGAATATCGAGGGTAATATCGGCCGCTTGGCGATACAGCGGACGTCGATGCTCAAACAGGCGGGCCGCATGCTCAGGCGAGCGGAAATCAGGACGCGTGTCGGAGCGGCGGATCTGGCGCATCGAGTCCTCAAAGTCACCCTCGAGGTACACGCAAGTACCCATCTGGTGCATGAGCTCGATATTGACCGGCGTCTCGACAATGCCGCCCCCGCACGAAACCAGCAGGCTGCGCTCGCTTTGGAGCGAACGGAGCGCCGAAGTCTCGAGCTCGCGAAAACGCTCCTCGCCCTCGGTCTCAAAAATCTCGGTTACCGATTTTCCGCAACGACGCACGACCAGGCGGTCGGTATCGATAAACCGACGCTTGAACATGGTGCCCACGTTGCGCGCTAGCGTCGATTTGCCCGCACCCAAAAACCCGATAAAGAAGATATGGTCGCAGCCGTGCTTGGTGTGCTGGGACATGACGAAACCTATTCCTCGCAGGGAAGGTCGCGCAGGGCCCGGCGCTCAAAGATACGGAAGATCTGCGTATACCACAGGTCCTGCGTGGCCTGCGGCTTTACCAAAATCGTATCGACGCCGGCAAAGTTGCCGCTCCACACGTCCGTGTACAGCTGGTCACCGATCAGCACGGCCTCATCGGCCGTGGCACCCAGGCGCTTAAGTCCGGCCTTGAGGGCAAAGGGCGCCGGCTTCATGGCATGGCTGATGGCCTCGAGACCCAGCTCGCGTGCGGAGCTCATGACCTGGTCGCGATGCCAGTTGTTGGACACCATGCACAGCTTAAAGCCCTTGGCATGGGCGGCCTCGAGCCAAGCGGAGACCGCAGCGGGAACCTGCTCGGTATCACGCGGCACCAGGGTGTTATCGCGGTCGAGCAAAATGGCGCGCTTGCCGTCGGCCCAAAGGGTATCGAGGTCGATGCGATCGACCGAGGCAACATATCGTTTGGGGCTGAAAATCCTCATGTTTAATTCCAAGACTGTTGATGCTCTTCGTAGGTCTGAGAGAAATACTCCTCATCCTGCGTAATGTAGAAATACAGGTCATCGGAGTCGGTAGGCTCAAGGGTTGCCTTGAGTGCCTCGAGCGACGGAGAGCAGATGGGCGTGGGCGGCAGCCCCTCATGCTTATAGGTGTTGTACGGACTATCGCTCTGCAGGTCGTCGGCGGTAACCTCGCCGCCGGTGACATACATCATGGTCGCATCGCTATTGAGGTATCGCAGGCCATCGAGCTTGCCCGCCAGACGGTTATAGAAAACCGATGCCACGTGCGCGCGCTGATCGGCATTGAGGCCCTCGCGCTCGACGATCGAGGCAAGGTTAACGATGTCGTAATCGGACATATCCACGCCGTAGCGCTCTTTGATCTTGGCCTCGCAACCGGCAAAATCAAGCGTCTTGTACTCGGTGTTAAACTGATCGAGCATGGCGCGAATGACATCATCGGCGCTCGGTTTCTTGCCCAGCGAATAGGTCTTGGGGAACAGGAAACCCTCGAGCGAATCTTTCGCAGCGCCTTTGAGGAACGGATAGTCGTTCACATAATTGCTGGCCTTCGCCTGGTTGAGGAAGTCCTCTTTGGAGATGCTGTCGTACGCCTGGGCCACGCGGTCGGCAACCTGGTCGACCGTCAGGCCCTCAGGAATTGTCAGTGCATCGGAGCCGGCATTGGGCCCCTCCATAAGCTGCTGGACGACCTTGGTCGCATCCATCAGCGTCGTGAAAGAGTACGTGCCAGGTTTAAGCGACATATCCGCGTTGAGCTTTTTGACCGCCGCGTAGTAATCCTTGGGATTCTCGACAATATGGTTCTCGGAGAGAATCGTGGCGATCGCGTCGCCCGAGGCGCCCTCAGGAATCGTAACAGTTACCTGCTGGCCAGCGGTGACGTTTGCGTCCTCCCCGCCAAGCAAGCCCTTGACGGCCGGTACGGCGAAGAAGGCAATGGCGGCGAGAACGATCACCGCAACCACAGCGCCGATAATCATAGACACCGGCGAGCTTTTCTTTTGGGTGCCGCGTCGAGCATGCGTGTTATAGCTCGAACGCGCGGCCGGAGCAACGCCATGCGAGCCGCGTGCATGATGCGCGTGCGATTGAGGGGCCTGCGCGCGCTGGTTAGGTGTCTGCTGCTTAAAGCGGGCGCCGCCTGCGGGCTGGGCCGCGCGGGCGGCGGGCTGTTGAGCAGCACGCTGAGTAGGCTGAGCCGAACGCTGCGTCGGCTGCGCCGGGCGCTGACCAGGCTGAGCAGGGCGCGGCACAGGCTGTCGTGTACGATTCGGCTGGCGCGGATCGAAAGCGCTAGACATGCAAAACCTCCTCGTTTTTGCGATCGAGCCATGTCTGCAAGAACAGGCTGGCGGCGATCATGTCGATCTTGCCCCTCATCTGCTTTTCGTTGAGTCCCTGCTCGCGCAGGATACGCTTGGCCTCTTGCGAAGACAGACGCTCGTCCTCAAACTCCAGCGGAAGATCGAGCTCGTCGGCGATCTTTTGCGCCACGGCGGCAACGCGCTCAGCCTGGGGGCCGGGCTCGCCGGCCATGGTCAGGGGACGTCCGCTTACCAGGATGTCGGGCTCATAGTCATCGACCAGGTAGCGAAACGTCTTGGCCATACCGGTGACCTCCGCGGCCGGGAGCACCTTGACGGGCATCGCCATCTTGCCATCACGGCTCGAGACGGCGATGCCGATTCTGGTCTCCCCTATGTCCAGCGCGAGCGCGACCACAGCGACTACTTAGGCGCCGAGCGCGGTCTTGGCGGCCGCGAGGGCATCGGCGATACCGGCAGCGTTCTTGCCACCGGCCTGGGCCATGTTAGGACGGCCGCCACCGCGACCGTCGACCAGACCCGCGATCTGCTTAATCACGTTACCGGCGTGGAAACCGGCCTTCACGGCGTCATCGGAGCCGGCGGCAAGCAGGGCCGGAGTGCCCTTCTCGGTCACGCTGGCAACGACGCAGGCGACAGGGCCAGCGACCTTCTGGTGCACGGTATCCCAGACGTTGCGCAGGTCAGCAGCCTCAAGGCCCTGGAGCTCAGCGACGACGAGCTTATAGCCGTCGAGCTCGACGGCACCCTCGATGGCGCTGGAGATAGCGTCGGAGGAGCCACCGGTCAGCGCCTTCTTGAGCTTGTTAGACGTCTCGCGCAGCTCGGCCTGCAGGTTCTCCACACGAGCGGGAACCTCGTCAACGCGGCACTTGAGCGCAGCGGCAGCGGCGTCAACGAGTGCCAGGCGGTCGGCCATGTAGTCGAGGGCGCCCTTAGAGGTAACGGCCTCGATACGGCGGACGTTCGAGCCCGTGGAGGACTCGGAGATAATCTTGAATAGACCGATCTCGGCAGTGTTGGCAGCATGCGTACCACCGCAGAGCTCGCGGGAGAACGGCTGGTCCTCGGCGCCCACGGAAACGACGCGGACGACGTCGCCATACTTCTCGCCAAACAGGGCGACGGCGCCGGCGGCCTTGGCCTCGTCGATGCCCATGACGCGGGTCACGACCGGCTTAGATGCAAAAATCTGCTGGTTGACCAGGTCCTCAACAGCCTTGAGCTGCTCGGAGGACAGGGCCTCAAAGTGCGTGAAGTCAAAGCGCAGGTGCTCGGGCGTCACCAGCGAGCCGGCCTGAGAGACATGCTCGCCCAGGACGTGCTTAAGCGCGGCGTCAAGCAGGTGGGTGGCGGTGTGGTTGCGGCGCAGGAAGCCACGGCGCTCGGCGTCGAGCGCGGCGGTCACGGTAGCACCGACGGTCAGCGTGCCCTCGGCGACGTGCGCAACGTGGGCATACAGGCCGTTGTGGTTCTTGGTATCGGAAACGGTCAGCGAAACGCCCTCGGCGGAAAGCTCGCCGGCATCGCCCTGCTGGCCGCCCATCTCGGCATAGAACGGGGTGCGGTCGAGCACAACCTCAACATCCTCGCCCGCCGCAGCGGACTCGACGGACTCGCCGTTGCGCACGATGGCCACAACCTTGGCGCCCTCAATGACGTCGTTGTCGTAGCCGTCGAACTCGGTCGCAGCGACCTTGTCCGAAAGCTCGACCCACACATCGTTGAAGCTGCCCCAGGCGTCGCCCTTAGCATTGGCGCGAGCACGGGCCTTCTGGTCCTCCATGCAAGCGGTAAAGCCGTCCATGTCGACGTCGTGGCCGGCGGTGCCGGCAATCTCGACGGTCAGGTCGATGGGGAAACCAAAGGTGTCGTGCAGCTTAAAGGCGACATCACCCGGGAGCACGGCGCCATCGGCAAGCGCTGCCAGGGCCTCGTCCAGGTAGACGCGACCGTTGTCGAGCGTCGTGGAGAAGCGCTCCTCCTCGGAAGCGACGATACCCTTAACGAGCGCGACGTTCTTGAGCAGCTCGGGATAGGCCTCGCCCATCTGAGCGTTGACCTCGTCGATGAACTTGGTCAGGAAGGCGCCCTCGATGCCCAGCAGGCGGCCGTGGAACACGGCACGGCGGAGCAGGCGACGAAGGACGTACTCGCGACCCTCGTTACCGGGCAGGATGCCGTCAGAGATCATGAAGTCGACGGCACGGGAGTGGTCGGAGATGATGCGCAGGGAGCGGCTGGCACCGGAGTAATCGTCGGCGTCATAGGTCTTGCCGCTGATCTCCTCGCCCAGCTTGATGAGGTGCTGCATCAAATCGCCGTCGTAGTTGGCGGTCTTGTGCTGCATGATGGCGGCCATGCGCTCCAGGCCCATGCCCGTATCGAGGTTGCGGTGCGGCAGCTCCGGCATGGAGCCGTCCTCCTGGCGGTCGTACTGGGTAAACACGAGGTTCCAGAACTCAAGGAAGCGGTCACAGTCGCAGCCGGGCTTGCAGTCGGGGCTACCGCAGCCGACCTCCTCGCCCATGTCAAAGTAGATCTCGGAGCACGGACCGCAGGGACCGGTGGGGCCAGCGGCCCAGAAGTTGTCGTCCTCGCCCAGGCGCGAGATGTGATCCTCGGCAACGCCCAGGGAGCGCCACACGTCGTGGGTCTCGTCGTCCTCGGTAAAGACGGTGAAGTACAGGCGGTCGAGCGGCAGCTTGAACTCCTTGGTGATAAGCTCAAAGGCCCAAGCGCAAGCCTGCTGCTTGGAGACGCCGCCAAAGGAGAAGTCGCCGAGCATCTCAAAGAACGAGAGGTGACGGCCGTCCTCGCCGATGCAGTCAATGTCGTTGGTGCGGACGCACTTCTGGCAGGAGATCGCGCCGATCTCCTTCATGGTCTTCTTGCCTTGGTAGTACTCCTTAAACTGGTTCATGCCGGCGTTGGCAAGCAGCAGCGAGGGATCGTCGGGAACAAGGGACGAAGAAGGATAGAGCTTAAGACCGCGCTCCTCAAAGAAGTTGAGGAACTTGGAGCGGATCTCGGCCGTAGTCATTGACGGGTAGTCAGCACTCATAGAGGGAATCTCCTCGGTTTCACATCGAAACAGTTCAAACGTAACGATATTACCATCCCGCCGCGCCAGTGCAAAAAAGAGGGCCGCCAAACAGCGACCCTCCAGCGAAAGTGCACGTTATGTAGTACTGCGCGATCCTTTGAAAAAGGACTGCTGTAGAATTACATATAAGATTCACCCGGAAGGAGCGATCGATGAAAAGCAAACGATTTGTCCTGAATGCACTTCTGGTTGTAGCACTTTTAGCGCTCTTGGCCTTCTCTTGCTGGTATGCAAACCAACCAGCCTTTGGCTACGTATTGTATGCAGTAATGTCCGGCGATAAAGCTTGTTACACTCTACGCGTAATTGACGTTCTCTTTTTCTATGTAGCCGGCCCCTTATCAATCGCTTTGCTCGCGTTTCTTGTCATTTACAACTTCAAGAAACGCTAGCGGTGCCTATTTGGAATCCGAATCGTCCATGGAGCCGTCGATGCCGGTTTTGGTGTCGTCGTCCGTATTGGAATCGTCATCCTTGGCGAAGGGGTTCTTGAAGAAACCCGTCGCATCGGGCTGCAGACCAGAGAGCTTGATCCAGGGATTATCGAGCTCGGGCTTGGGCATTGCCTGCGCCTCGGGCGCGGTCTCGTTGCCAATGAGCTCGGATTCATAGATGAACGTATCGTCTCCAAGGGCGTCATAGGCGGCGACCGGGTTGCCCTCGGCATCGCGATACGGCGTGCCCTTAAACACGGCGCCGTCGTATGCCACGAGCTGACGGCCGGTCTCGTTCTCAAAGTAGTAGACGAAAATGCCCTTGAGGGCCGCGCATAGCGGAATGGCGATGACCATGCCGATGGGACCCATGAGTGCCGAACCAATAACGAGGGCCGTCAGGCTCATGATGGGATGCACCTGCACCGAACTCTGCATGACCTTGGGGGAAATGACGTTATCGGTGACGTTTTGAGCCACCATGGTCACAACGAGCGTCCACAACGCCAGCATGGGGCTGAACATAAAGCCGAGCACCGTGGCAATCGCCGCGCTTACCCAGGGACCGACAACCGGGACCAAGTGCATGATGCCGGTAAAGATGGCCATGAGCGCCGCGTAGGGATGGCCAATGAGCGTAAAGCCGATAAAGGCGAGGATGCCACCGCAGATGGACGTCACGACCATGCCGCGCATATAACCGCCGACCGAGCGCGAAAGAATCGCGACCATAAAGCGGTACGATGTCTCTTTTTCCTGTCCGATGATGGTGCAGACCTCGTGGTGCATACGGGGATAATCGCAGGCAAGCCAGTAGGCAAGCACCAAACCCAGGAAGATGACGAACAGCTGCGAGGCCGTGTTGGTGATCAGCGGGAACACGCCGCGACCGAGCTCAGCGGCGATTTGCGATACGTACTTGGACGCCACCGTGACGAGCGAAGAAAGGTTATCGTCCAGGTACTCCTTGAGCGGCGTGTTGTTGAGCGTCTTAGCGTGCGAAATCATCTCGTTGAGATCACCGCCCGCAACGCGAAGCTGCTCAGGCAGACGGCTCAGGACTTCCATAATCTGACCGAGCAAAATAGGCGACAGGATGCAGACGACGCCGACGAGCACTGCCACAACCACGATCAGCGCGACGAGCGAACCGATGCCACGACCGACGCCGTGATGCTCAAGCCAGTTAGTGATCGGCGACATCACAAAAGCGATGATGGAGCCGACAGCTAGAAACTCGATAACCGGCGCCAGGATGCCCATAAGGTTAAAGATGACGGCTGCGATGACAATGCAGCCAACGACAGCCCAAATGCGAAGCGTCAGAATACGAGTATCGCGCAGCGTGCGGTCGGTTTGTTGGGGGTGCTCAATCATGAACGAACCATCACTCCGTCGGGGTCGATCTTGTCCTGTATCTTCTTAAGGGTACGGCGCAGCAGGCGCGAAACCTGCACCTGCGAGATACCCAACTTCTTAGCAATCTCGATCTGGGTCATGCCCTTCACAAAGCGCAGCTCGATAACCTCACGCTCACGCGGCGAGAAATCGCGGATGGCTTCCTCGATCACCAGGCGGTCATCGGTAAAATCGAGCTCGTTGTCGTCATCGGCATAGCGGTCGAGAATCGAGGGGGCATCATCGGAATCGGACGCGCCAGGAGCCTCAATGGGCACCGAGGTATAGGCCGAAGACGATTCCATGGCCTCCAGCACCTCGTCGACGGTCACACCCAGGTACTCAGCGATTTCTTCAACCTTAGGCGAGCGCTGCAGCTCGTTAGTGAGCTTGTCGGTAGCTTGGTTAACCTTGGCAGAAAGCTCCTGCAAACGGCGCGGCACGCGCACGCTCCAGCCCTTATCACGGAAGTGACGCTTAATCTCGCCCAGGATGGTAGGCGTGGCAAACGTCGTGAACTCGAGTCCGCGCTCGGGGTCAAAGCGGTCGATAGCTTTGAGCAAACCCAGATAGCCGACCTGCATGAGGTCGTCGAGCGGCTCGCCGCGGTTCTTAAATTTGTTGGCAAGAAACCTTACCAGGTTCATATGGGACATGACGAGCTGCTCACGTGCGTCCGGATCACCGGTCTCTTTGTAGCGACGAAACAGCTCGCGGGTTTTCTCCTTGTCCCAAGCGGTCTTACCGCTCCGGGAACGTTCGGTCATATTAGATATCCGCCTTGAGGTCGAGGGAAAGCGTCAGGGGCGCCGCAGTCTTTTCGTAGGAATCGCACACGCTTGCCAGAATGAGCTCGGCATACACGGCAGCCTGATCATCCTCATCGACAGTCGCCTGGTCACCAAAGGTAAAGGTCATGCCCACGTGCGATTCGTCGACGTCGAATTTGATCGAAATGTCGTCAGAATCAACGGCCGTGCAGCCAAAGATGAAGGCCTCCTCGGCAGCCATACGGATATCCTCGATGCGATCGACGGACATAGAGCACAGCGCACCGACATTTGCCGCCGTCATGCGCACAAGGCGCGCCAGACGCGGATCCCCGGCAACAGTCAGCGTGATGGGGCAAGTTGCTTCGCTACTCATCGCAGGACTCCTCGAAGGTCTCGGCGGGCGTATAGGTGTAATACTGAGCAGGCTTGGCTGCGGGCTTCTGAGCCGCATCCGCACCATCGGCGGCCTCGTCCTCAGCCTCACCAATCAGAACGCGCTCGATAGGCTGCTCGGCCTCGGTGGCGGCAGCGGCGAGCTTGCGATCGGCGTCGGCTGCAGGAGCCTTCACCTTATTGAAAAGCTTCTGCACGGCGCCAGCAGCAGAATCAGTCACGCTCGACACAGCGTTGCTTGCCTCGGCCATGGTGCCCGTGACCTCAGAGATGTCGCGAACCACAGCTTCGACCTCTACGAGATTGGAGGTAAGGGCGTCGACGGCGGTCTTGCTCGACTTGAGGAGCGGCTCAACCTGAGCCAACGCGGGGGTGAGCTCATCGACAGCGCCATCGAGCTTTGCTACCACCGGCTGTGCCTCGGCGATGGTGTTGTTAAGGTCGCTCACCGTCTTGTCGAGCGAATCAACGACGGTGCGGGTCTTGCGCAGCGTAAGCGCGAGCTCGATAACAGCCCACACGCCGGCAACGGCGAGCAGCAGCAGGGCGATTTGAATGGGACTCATACAAGCCTCCCGAAGGAATCGAAATACAAACGCTTTTCATGGTACCCCAAAGAAGGGGAAAGATACCCAAAGGGAATGTGCGAGGTGCCAATGACCTACTTGGGCGCATTGCCGCTACGGTCGCGCTCGCTTTGCTCTACGCGCCACTCTTCCCAGCCGCGGCCGGCAGGCTGCCAAAACGCACCGCGCTCCAGCCCCTCGGGCAAATAGCGCTGATCGACCCAGCCTTCGGGATAATCATGCGGATACTTATACACACCGTATTCGTCGCTACCCGGACGATGACGATCGCGCAGATAACTCGGCACCTCGCGCAGCCCACTTGAATGGATATCGGCCAACGCCGCATCAATGGAAGCCTCGCACGCGTTGGACTTAGGCGCCAGGCACACATAGAGCGCAGCCTGAGCCAGGTTAATGCGGCACTCGGGATAGCCAATGACCTCGGCAGACTTAAACGCGGCATGTGCCACCAAAAGCGCCTGCGGGTCGGCGTTGCCAACGTCCTCAGAAGCCTGAATCATAATGCGGCGAGCGATAAACTTTGGGTCCTCCCCCGCGTCGATCATGCGCGCGAGCCAATAGATCGTGGCATCGGGGTCGCTGCCGCGCATAGACTTAATAAACGCACTGATGATGTCGTAGTGCATGTCGCCGTTTTTGTCATACGAAAAGCCGCGACGCGGGTTGGCAATCTTTACGTCATCCACGGTGATGGGATAGCGCTCCCCCGCTGCCGGCGCTGGCGTTCCCTCGGTATCGGGACGGGTAACGGCAATCTCGCTCGCAAGCTCGAGCGTCGTGAGCGCCGAGCGAGCGTCGCCCGCAGCCAGGGTGCAGATGGTCTTAACCGTATCCTCATCGGCCGAGAACTTGCCGTTCAAACCCTGCGGAGCCTCGAGCGCACGCTCAATGAGTGTGGCTATATCCTCGTCTTTAAGATGCTCAAGCTCCACCACGCGACCGCGCGAGAGCAACGCCGAGTTGACCTCGAAGTACGGATTCTCCGTCGTGGCGCCAATCATTATGACGGTACGGTTCTCAACTGCATGCAGCAGGGCATCCTGCTGCGACTTGGAGAAGCGGTGAATCTCATCTATGAAAAGAATGGTGCGGCGGTCGTAGGTATTCAGGCGCGTCTTGGCCTCGTCAATCACGCGACGAAGGTCCTTTACGGTGCCCGTCACGGCGCTGACCTCGACAAACTCGCTCTTAGTATGGTTGGCGATAATGTGGGCCAGCGTCGTCTTGCCCGTACCGGCCGGCCCGTACAGAATCACACTCGACAGCACGTCGTGCTCAATCGCGGCACGTAACCACGAGCCCTTACCGACGGCCTTTTGCTGGCCCACATACTCGTCGAGTGAATTGGGCCGCATGCGCACCGCAAGCGGCGCATTCTGAAAGGAACGCTCACGCGTCGAAGCAGAAAAAAGGTCGTCCATAACCATCCCGTGCGTCAATCAAACGTTTTCCACTAACAGTATACCGAAATTATACGAACTACCGTTCGTTAATATAGGTACGGTGCGGAAACTTCAATCCTGGGAACAGCTTGCTCGTAAGTTCGCAGAAATAACCGTCCGTCATGCTCGCAATGTAATCCACGACCGCCTGGTCCTTATCGTCCTGCCATGCATAGGTGCGATCGTAGTAGGAAAGCTGCTGGTCAATGCGAGAAATGTGGTGCTTAAAGATATACGAGGACTCGTCGCCTTCGTTTATATCCTGCAGGCAACGGTCGTAGAGCTTTTCGAAAGCCTCGCGCAGCTCCGCTTCGGAGTCGCCTTCAATGCCGCCCTTGCTATAGATCTTCTCGTAGTTCTCGCGCTTAGCTCGGCGGATCTCCTCAAACAGGTCCTCGCTCATCTCGATGCGTGGCTTACCATAGCTGTGCTCGACGATATCGATGGAGGCATGCGTAAGGATCCAGCTGTTGTATGCCCCGCCCCGACCGTCATCAAAAGCTTCGGGTGACAGCAGGCCCGCCGCAATGGCGTCTTGGCGATCGCGTCCAACGTAGGCAAGGATATCCGAGATGCGGACCACGCAGCCTTCGAGCGTCATGGGACGCAGGTGCTCAATTGCGCTATAACCCGTGGCAATGCAGTCCTCAACCGTCTGATCAAACTGTTCAAAGGAGCTCATGTCCGAGAGCTCAAAGACGCGCTGTTCGTACTCGCCGTTATGGCACAGCGCGCCGTCGAGCGTCTGGAGCGACACGTTGCGGCCGTACAGCGCGTCGAGCACGCGGACCGACTGCACGTTATGGAAAAAATAACGACCCGTGCGCTCGTGATAGATATCGTTGAGGAATCGCTCACCGGCATGGCCAAAGGGCGTGTGGCCCAAGTCGTGGCCTAAGCCAATCGCCTCGATCAGATCGCAGTTGAGCCCCAGGGCGCAACCGATATCACGTGCGATGCGCGAAACAAGTTGCACGTGCAGGCCGCGACGCGATAGATCATCGTTGCTGCGAAAGCTGAAAACCTGAGTTTTGCCGGCGTATCGGGCGTACGCAGGCAGATGGAGAATCTTTTCGGCATCGCGCATAAAGGCCGGACGCATGAGCGTGCCTTGGTCTGCGGCTCGATCAACACGGCGGATGACCTGACCATCGTTGCATCGATAAGGGTTAACGACACCCGAGGCACGGTCGGCAGCGATACGCTCGACCAGCTCGGGCGACAACGCCGAGGGAATGCGATCCATACGCGCCTTGATGGCGGCTGTCTGTTGATTGATTGCCATGGCATGCTCCTTAAAAAGGGCGCGTAACGATTACAGCGTACTACCCACGACCTCGATTATGGCAAATATCGGCACTAAAAACGGCAGCAATGGCAAGGAGCGCGATTTTGTGATGAGGCAGGCGACAGCAAGGGCAAGGAGCGAGACAGCAAACGCAACGATGCCACCCAGAGGGTCGAGGATGCAAAGGGCAAAGAGCGCCTTGGCGTCCCCCATGCCAATGCCGGGAGCGTGGCGAATACGACGCCAGAGCGACTCAGTAAGCACAAGGGCAAGGTAGACGATGACCGCAAGACCGGCGTGCTCAAGCGCCGTGTTAATGCCCCTGTCGAGCCAAACGCCTGCAAACGCCGCCACGGCACACGCGCCGGCAAGTTCATTGGGAAACCGCCGCTCACGGGCATCAATCGCCGCGCCAACAAAGATGCAAATCCAAAACGGGATATAGATTATCGAACACCTCCTTGGGCAGCAGCTCAAACGCAAAAACCACCACAAAGGTACTGTCCATTTGTGGTGGTTTTGATCGTAGTTATTTGGCGCCTTGCATGACCTCGTCGAGGGTAACGCTTACGGCGTGCTGCGTCGGCACCCAGTCGACCTTCAGGAACAGAGCAGCCACCGTGATGGGGATATAGCTGAACATAAAGATCGGGAAGGTAAACAGGTTGGTCACCAGACGCCACTTTTGCGCACAGTGAATGTGCTTGTACTCAAAGATGGTCGTAAGCAGCGCCAGGATAAAGAAGGTCTGATACATCATGGCGAAGGTCATAATGAGCGAAGCGGCGCACGCCTGCATCTCGACTTCGGTAGCCAGGAAGCCGTGCGAAAGACCGCCCACGACGAGAAACGTGGCATTGGCGAGCATCGAGATCAGCGATAGCAGCATACCCGGGGCGATCGTCATAAACATGTCGTAGGCGGCAAAGCGATGATAGCGGAAGGTCGATTTGACAAGATGCTTACCGTAGGTAAAGAACACCTGGTAGAAGCCCTTGGTCCAACGCATACGCTGTTTCCAGGACGCCTTAAACGTCACGGGCTGTTCGTCAAAGAACTCCGCCGGTGCATAGCCAATGCGAATGCCGTGAATGGCGCAGAACGTGGTGAACTGAATATCCTCGGTCAGCGTATGGAACTGCCAACCGTGCATGCCCTCGATCACGCTCGCCGAGATAAGGTAACCCGAACCCGAGACAGCGCAGGACGTCTTGCAGATATTACGCGCGTTGTTGAGAAAGCGCGCCTCTCGCAGATACCACGTAGCATTAGCCGCCGAGATCCACGAGCTGCCGAAATTCTTGGAGTTGCGATAGCTCGTGACCACATGGAAGCCCTGATCAAAGGCATCGTTCATCTTGGAGACGTAATCGCGGGCGATGACGTTATCGGCATCGAAGATAAAGTAGCCTTCAAACGTATCGGGATACTCGTTAAGGATGCGGTCGAAGCCAAAGTCCATGACCCAGCTCTTGCCCTTGCGGGCAAGGTCATTGCGCTCATAAACGACAGCGCCCGCCTCGCGCGCGAGCTGCGCCGTGTTGTCGGTGCAGGCGTCGGCGACCACAAAGACCTCGATAAGCTCGGACGGATAATCCTGGTCCTTGATGGAGCGAACGAGGTTGGCGATCACAGCCTCCTCGTTATGCGCCGCGATAAAGAAGGCATAGCGGTGGAGTTTTTTGGCCTTGGGAGGCGCGACCTCGCCACGAAGAGCGCCGATGACAAAGAAGACCACCTGGTACAGAAAGCAGACCGTGAGCAGAGTGACGACAATCTGGTTGAAGATCACGATGGGTGTGTTGGTTTGTAAAAAGGCGAGCATGCAGGCTCCCAGCAACGCGTTACGTAAACAATCGTATATCTTACCGCAGGCTTACCGAGTTCAAGAAACCACCTAATACTGGCTAGGCTTCGAGCAGACCGAGCTGCGGGACAATTTCGTCACCGGCGGCAGTGCGGCCGAGCGAACGCGGGGCCAGGTCATCCAGAACCGCGGCAAGGTCCCACGGCAGCTCATCACGGCACTCAATGCGCTCTCCCGTCACGGGATGGTCGAACGCCACACGCCAGGAATGCAGGAACTGCCTGGTCAGACCCTGATCGGCGCGCGCGTCGCACTTGCCGTAGAGCGGATCGCCCACGCAGGCGTGGTTGATATGGCGCATGTGCACGCGAATCTGATGCGTGCGGCCCGTAAACAAGTGGCACTCGACGAGCGTATAGCCGTCGTCAAAACGCGTGGAATCAAAGCGCTCGAGCACCTTAAAAGTCGTGATGGCCTGGCGCGCAAAGGGGTCATCGGAAACCGCCATCTTCACGCGGTCGCGCGTGGAGCGGGCAATACCAGTGTTGATAGTGCCCTCATCCATGGCGATGTGCCCGTGAACGAGCGTGATATAGCGACGGTCGAGCGTGCGCGTGCGGATGAGATTTTGAAGCGCGCGCTGGGTGTCGTCGTCTTTTGCCGCGAGCATAAGGCCCGAGGTATCGCGATCCAGGCGATGCACGATGCCGGGGCGGTCCTCACCCTGCACGGTACCAAGATGATCGATGCCGCAGTGGTAGACCAGAGCGTTCGCAAGGGTGCCGCTCTCGTGGCCGTGGGCGGGATGGCACACCAGGCCGCGCCGCTTGGAGAGCACGATGAGGTAGTCGTCCTCGTAGCGGATATCGAGGGGAATGGCCTCGGGAATCACGTCGGTCGGATCGTGCGGCTCGGGCAAGTCGACCGAGATGCGGTCGCCGGCGCGCACAGCATACTTTTTTGACAGGCAGGTCTCGCCGTTGACGGCAACGGCGCCTCCCTCGATCAGATGCGCGCAGGCAGAGCGTGTGGGACAGCCATCGTTGGCGCCCAGATAGGCGTCAAGACGCTGACCAGCGGAATCGTCGGCAACAAGAATATGGATGTCGGCCATTAGCGCTCATTCCTTTCGCGAATCTTGCGGGCACGCTCCCCACGCTGCTTGGCTTTGCGTTTGGCGCGAGCCTCATCACGAGCGTTGAGTTCGGCGGTCGCATCGACCTCGCGAGCGGCGGGGCTCAAGAACATGTAACCGATGAGCGCCAGCACGACGCCGACCGTAATGCCGATATCGGCTACATTAAAAACGGGGAAGTCGATGAAGGTGGTGGCAATAAAATCGGTCACGAAGCCCATGGTCAGGCGATCGATAGCGTTGCCGACGGCGCCGCCCGCAACCATGGCCATGCCCACAACCTCAAGATGGGCGAGCTGGGGTGCACGAACGAGGTACACGGCAATAGCGATAATGACTGCCAACGCCAGCACGGCAAACGCGATGCCATGCCCCTCGCCCATGCTAAAGGCGGCTCCGATATTGCGAACAAACAGAAAATCGATCACGCCGGGGATAACGGTCACATGCAGAGCATCGCCCACGGCACGAACCGCAAGCTTGGTCAGCTGGTCAACAAGCAACACAACGAGCGCTACCCCACCAGCAACACCTAACCGCCAACGCAAAGGCGGCGTCATATCCGCACCACGACCCAAAGAAATCCCCTACCCTCAAGAACAATCGAATTCCGTTTAACGCAGTAGATAATCATACATTGACGCAAGCAAGAAGCGACAAATCTCCCAAGAACGGAAACACCGCAGGTAGAGCATAAATGAGCGAGCAGGTCGCATTTGAGACAAGGTGACGTGAATCAGAACCACCCTTAAAAAGGGTGGTTTGCTCTTAGGGTATAACCCACGGGCCCCGGGCTCGCGTCTAAAGGCGCGGGCCCGG
This sequence comes from Collinsella sp. CLA-ER-H9, assembly GCF_040092295.1. Lineage (NCBI taxonomy): Bacteria > Bacillati > Actinomycetota > Coriobacteriia > Coriobacteriales > Coriobacteriaceae > Collinsella > Collinsella sp. CLA-ER-H9. Next base: position 42 of record NZ_JBBNLV010000021.1, on the reverse strand, counting down.
ACTTCGTCCAGGCCTAGTGCATCTTGACCCGTGGCGCGCCGG
>NZ_JBBNLV010000020.1:0-30784 GCF_040092295.1 Collinsella sp. CLA-ER-H9 | reverse complement strand
TTCTTGACGGCCTGAACAATCGTCAATATCGGTCGGAGGGGTGGCTTTGTAAAGCCGTTTGTCTCCACCCGCGTAGCGGGTGGTTCAAAGCTGGCCGCTGCGCGGCCAGCAGACTAAAGTCTTGAAATGAAAGGGCGCTGACCTTTCGGTCGCGCCCTTGAAATTGAACGTCAGATTGTCCAAATGCGGCCCGCGCAGCGTCGGTAGGTTACGGCGTTCTACGAACGCCGTAACCTACAAAGCGTCGGCGCAGCGCTTGCAGATATGCGCGTGGCCGTTGTACTCGCCGACGGTGGTGCGATAGTTCCAGCAACGGTCGCAGCACTCGCCCTCGGCAGCCTCAATAGCAACGGAAAGCTCGTCGCCCTGGGTCAGCTCAACATCGGAGACGATGTAGAACTCGGCCAGGTCGACGGCTTTGTCACCGGTCAGCAGCGCGTACATCTCGGCGGGAACGACCGCCTTGACGCGGACCTGCTGGCTCTTGGTGAAGGTGCCAGCGGAACGGGCATCCTCAAGGGCCTTGGTCACGGCGCTACGGAGCTCGAGCGAAGCCTCGAGCACGCCCTCAAACTCATTGGCCTCGTCGACCGTGATAGGCGACTTGTACCAATCGAGCAGCGCGGCGTACTTCTGGTGATCGACGCAGCCGGCGGGCGCATAGGCCATGGCCTCGTCGACCGTGTAGGACAGGATCGGCTGCAGGTCGCGCATGAGCATCGAGAAGAGCTCGGCCAGCACGGTTTGGGCGCTGCGGCGCTCGAGAGAGCCGGGCTTCTCGCAGTACAGACGGTCCTTCAGGGCGTCGAGATACACGTTGGAGAGCTCGGTAACCACAAAGTCGTAAAGCGCACGGTAGGCGCGCGGGAACTCGTAGCTGGCGTAGGCATCGTCGACCTCGGCCTGGACCTGGGTCAGGCGGGCAACCATGAGCTTGTCGAGCGGCAGCAGGTCGGCAAAGGCGACGCCGTCGGTCTCGGGCTCAAACTGACCCTCGAGCTCGGAGAGCAGGAAGCGCAGCGTGTTGCGGAAACGACGGTAGGCATCGGACGTACGAGCAAGGATCTCGTGGTCGATGGACACGTCGGAGCTGGTATCGACCGAGGCGACCCACAGACGGATGATGTCGGCGCCCATCTCGTCACAGACCTTGTTGGGGTCGATGACGTTGCCGAGCGACTTGGACATCTTGCGGCCCTGGCCGTCGAGCGTGAAGCCCTGCGAGACGACTGCCTTGTACGGAGCGTGACCGTTGGCACCCACCGAGGTCAGCAGCGAGCTCTGGAACCAACCGCGGTGCTGGTCGGAGCCCTCGAGATACACGTCAGCCGGGTACTCAAGCTCGGGGCGATACTCGCATACGGCCTTCCAAGACACGCCGGAGTCCCACCACACGTCGAGGATGTCCTTATCGGCCTTGAGGTGATGGCCGCCGCACTTGGGGCAGACGCAGGCCTCGCCCAGGTAGCTCTCGGGAGCGTCGGTGAACCAGGCGTCGGAGCCCCTCTCATGGAAGAGCTTGATGACGGCGTCGAGCGTGGCATCGTTCATGACCTTCTCGCCGCAGTCGGCGCAGGTGTAGCTGGGGATAGGCACGCCCCAGTTGCGCTGACGGCTGATGCACCAGTCGGGACGCTGCTCGACCATGGCACCGATGCGGTTGGCCGCGTGGGCCGGATACCACTTGACGTTCTCGCGGACCTCTTTGCCAGCCTGCTCGCGCAAACCGGTCTTGTCCATCGAGACAAACCACTGGTCAGTAGCACGGAAGAGCACCGGGTGCTTGCAGCGCCAGCAGTGCGGATAGCTGTGCGTGATCTTCTTCTCGAGGACCAGGGTGCCGCGCTCGCGCAGGAACTCGATGATATGCGGGTTGGCCTCATCGGTATCCATACCGCTGAAGGGACCACCGGTGCCAAACTCCTCGCCGGTGTAGAACTTGCCGTCGTCATCGACCGGCATGCAGATGTCGGTGATGCCTTCCTTGAGGCAGGCGAAGTAGTCGTCGACGCCGTGGCCGGGCGAGTTGTGGACGATACCGGTACCGTCATCGACACCGACGTAGTCGGCCAGGAGCGCCACGCCCTCAACACCGTCAAAGATCGGCTGCTTGTAGTGGATGTGGTGGAACGTCTCGGCGGGAACCACATAGGGCTCGCCGTCGACCATGACCGGGGTGTACTCCCAGCCAAACTCCTCGCAGCACTTGGGAGCCAGGTCCTCGAGCATGACCTCGGCACGGCCATCGTGCTCAACGGCGACATAGGCGGCGCCGGGCTTAAGGGAAACGGCCTGGTCAGAGGGGATGGTCCACGGCGTGGTCGTCCAGATGATAAAGTCGACCGGGCCGTCGAAGTTCTCGAGGCCGGCGGGCTTGGAGGTCATCTCAAAGCGCACGAAGATGGAGGGGCTCGTCTCGTCGGAGTACTCAATCTCGGCCTCGGCCAGCGCGGTGTGGCAGTGCTTGCACCAGTGAACCGGCTTGTGGCCGCGATAGATCATGCCCTTATCGAACATGGCCTTGAAGACCTCGATGTCGGCGGCATCGTGCTGGTGATAGAGCGTCAGATAGGGGTTATCCCAGTCGCCGAGCACGCCCAGACGACGGAAACCGGCCTTCTGCAGCTCGATGTTCTCGACAGCGAACTCGTTGCAGAGCTCACGAATCTTGGCCGTGGGGGTCTGGTTGAACTTCTCGGTGCCGAGCTTCTCCTCGACCTTGTGCTCGATCGGTTGACCATGGCAGTCCCAACCGGGGACATAGGGAACCTCATAGCCCTGCATCATCCAGTAGCGGTTGATCATGTCCTTGGAGATCTTGTTCATGGCGTGGCCGATGTGGATCGGGCCGTTGGCGTACGGAGGACCGTCGTGCAGCACGAACTTCTTGTGACCCTCGTTCTTCTTCAGAACCTGCTCGTAGACCTTGTTGTCCTGCCAGTCCTTGAGTCGCTTGGGCTCGGACTTGGAAAGACCGGCACGCATGGGAAAACCGGTCTTGGGCAGATTCATCGTCTGCTTGTACTCGTTTGCCACGGTACCCCTTTCATGTCGTGGGCGCGCACGCCCTCTGGGCACCAAAAAAAGCGCCCGTCCCTGCAAGCTGGGACGAAGCGCCACAAAACGGGCTGTGCGCCCGCAAAAGCTCTTCGCTTAACCACCCAGCTTAGATGCCCTCGCCCGCTTCTAGCGCGCTCGCATCCGTTACTCGGCTGGCCTGTATCGACGACCATCTCGGCGATATCTACTAAGACGTGCCTGTGCGGCACGTCCGTTGGGACCGCAGCTCCGGGGTGATTTTCATCGGTCGCATGCACGGGTTCTCAGCGCTCCCCGCTCTCTGTAGCATGCGGATGGCCGACTACTCATCCCCATCAACGCTTATGCGGAGTATGCTAGCACGTTCCTCGCCGGCGAAAAACCCTCAACACTGGTTTTATACGTTCGAAATTTCTCGCTATTACAGCCCTGCTCTAGGAGCAAAATACCTGAAAGCACTCTATCGAACGAAAGAAGGTTGCTATGCGCACGATTGGAATGAGCGACTACACCGTTGGCGAGGATTGCTTTGACGAGCTGCCCGCCGCACTGGCGGAGTACGGCGCGACAAAGGTCGCGATCATCGGTGGCAAGCGGGCACTGGCCGCAGCGCTTCCCGGTATCGAAGCTGCGCTGGCAGGTACCGACGTCGAGATTCTGGAGACGCGCGTCTACGGTACCAACAGTACGCGTGCCAATATCGCCAAGGTCGTGAACTCCCCTGCCTGCCAGGAAGCCGACGTGCTCATTGCCTGTGGCGGCGGCAAGGCGCTCGATACCGTGAAGACGGCGGCCATCGAGCTCAAGAAGATCGTCTTCACCGTCCCGACGATTTGTTCCAACTGCTCCGCCGCGACCGCCATTGCCGTTGTCTACAACGACGACGGCTCGCTCGAGGGCTATTCGTACCCCAACCGCCCCGCTCACATCTTCATCAACCCCAAGATCATCGCCGAGGCACCGGCAGAATACTTCTGGGCCGGCGTGGGCGATGCCCTGTCTAAGCAGCCCGAGGTCGAGTACGCCACGAGCGCCGGCAACCTGGAGCACACCGCCGGTCTTGGCCTGGCACTCGCCCACACCTGCTCCGAGCCGCTATTTACCTATGGCGTCCAGGGTCTTGAGGACGTGCGCCAGAACCTGTCGAGCGAGGCCGTCAAGCAGATCGCGCTCGATATCGTGGTCAACACGGGCTATGTCTCAAACCTGACCAACCAGAACGATTACTACTACAACTCAAGTGTGGCGCACGCGTTCTACAACGCCACCTGCAGCATTCCGCGTGAGGGCACCTACCTGCATGGCGAGGTCGTGAGTCTGGGCGTGCTGGTGCTGTTTGCCTACACGGGCGATACCGAGAACCTTGAGCGCTACGCAGCCTTTAACAAGGAGATGGGGCTGCCCGTGACGCTTGAGCAGGTCGGGCTTTCCGAGTCCGATATCCCGGCCCTGTGCGAGTACGCGCACGCCACCAACGAGTGGAAGCAAGGCAATCCGGAGCCCTTCACCGACGAGAAGTTCGCCGCCGCCATCAAGGCCGCCAACGCCTACGGCCACACGCTCTAGTTCTAGGCCAAAACCACCACAAAGGGGATATCCTGCCTTTTATTTTGCGGGATCAAGGTCGCTTTATGCGAACTTGATTGCCACTTATATGGCACATTGATGGCAATTGCTTCGTACGTGCATACCGGGAGCCTGTACACCTCTGGCAAGGCGTAACACACTAGACTTTGTTCCAAAGTCCGTGTGCCAAGGGGGCAGGCCCCTTAGAATTCCTGTGGAGTGTGTACGCACGTACGCAGGAAAACGGCAAAATTTCGCTATATCAGGGCGTTCTTTCATTGGAGAGTATGGTATACACGGCTTAGTTCAACAAATAAGAATTTATATATAAAGGAGAATATTGATGAAACTGTTTTTATGTTCTCACTTTTCAAGTGTAGGAAGTCTGATAAAGGAAGAAATTGAAAATAAAAAAGTCGCATTTATTCCAACAGCTTCGCTGCGTGAAGACTACACCGGTTATGTCGGCTCGGCTCGAAAATTATTCAAAAAGTTGGGAGCAATCGTAACTGAAATTGATATTTCAACGGAGGCTTATTCAACGATACAGTCTCTTTTTGAAGATGCAGATGTGATCTATTTTACCGGCGGAAATTCTTTTTTCCTTATAGACCAGCTCCGTAAAACGGGAACGGATGAGCTGTTGAAGAAAGAATTGGCAAAGGGAAAACTGATGATTGGTGAATCGGCAGGTGCGATTGTATGCGCTCCAAGCATCCAATATATCGAGCAAATGGATGAAAAGCCGGAGGACTACTCACAAGAAGATGATTCAGGGCTTAATTTGATTGATTTCTATGTTCTTCCGCATTATCTAACAGCACCATTTAAGAAAGTTACCGAGATAATAATGACTGAGTTTTCGGATTTGAATCTATGCCCAATTAACAACCGTCAGGGAATTGTAATTGATGGTGAAGGTTCAAAGGTTATTTGCAAAGACTAATTTAAAATTCCAGTTTGCTGCACTCGTTCCTAGCAGGGTTTGGGGCAGGAGGGGCGCAAGAGACGGGAAGGCCGTGTGCGCGTTCCTGCGCGAGGGCCGCGGGGAGGGGCTGCCTGGGTACGGCGCCTGTCAACTCGGTCTACGTCTTTGATGACCGGGTCGTACTCAATATCATCTTCACGGATGATGCCAAAACGGTCACCCGTGGGGAAGTGTTGGGTTCGAGTGCTATGGACAATCTTCCAGCATGCTGGGATCGAACTCGCTAGCCGGAATCACACGGTACCCGTGGCGCAACAGCAGATCGACAAAAACACCGTTGCCCGCGGTGAGCGTACCGCTAAAGGTGCCATCGTAGACGCGACTCGCACCGCACGAGGGGCTACGGTCCTGCAAGACGCACGCAGCGATCTCGGACGGGCCGCCCGCCTGCTCGCACATATCGAGCGCACGTTGGGCACCCAGGCGAAACTCGCGATCGACCGAGATGCCCTCGCAGGTACGGACCTCGCCGTTCACAATCTCGGACGACTTGCGCGGCGTGGGCAGGCCGCCAAAGACCTCAGGGCACACCAAGAGTACCTCGGTCCCCGTGCATTCGCACGCTTCGACCAGCTCGCGATGGTAGTTATCGAGCCCGTTATACTTGCAGCTCTCGCCCATCAAGCAGGCACTTACCACGATCTTCATATTCAACTCTCCCCACGCAAAACGCCCCATTTGAGATGGACACTCAAATGGGGCGATAGACACTGCGCAACCAGTATTACTGCTGCTTTGGCATCAGCGGATTCTCGCGCGTGAGGAGATTCATAAACTCCTCGCCCGTGATCGTCTCCTTCTTGTACAGATAACGAGCCAGCTCGTGGAGCTTAAACTTGTTTTCCTTCAGGATCTGCAGGGCGCGGTCGTGCGCATCCTCGATCAGCTTGGCGACAATTGCATCCACGCGCTCGGCCGTACCGGGGGCGCAAGTGAGCGACGTATCCTGGTTGAGGTACGCGTTCTGGACAGTACCGAGCGCCATCATGCCAAACTCGTCGGACATACCAAAGCGCGTCACCATGTTGCGGGCGAGCTTGGTGGCCTGCTCGATGTCGTTGGCCGCACCGGTCGTCATCTCGCCAAAGATGAGCTCCTCGGCTGCACGGCCACCGCAGTAGACGGCGAGCTTGTCCAGCACCTCCTGGCGCGTCGTCAGGAAGCGCTCGTCCTCCTCGACCTGCATGGTGTAGCCCAGAGCGCCGCTCGTACGGGGGACGATGGTGATCTTAGTGACCGGCGCAGAGCCCTTCTGGCGGGCGGCAACGATGGCATGGCCGATCTCGTGGTAAGAAACGACCTGCTTCTCGTGATCGGACAGCACCGTGGACTTGCGCTGCTGACCGGCGATGACAACCTCCACCGACTCCTCAAAGTCATCCTGCGTGGCGCGCTTGCGACCCTCGCGGACGGCACGTAGGGCGCCCTCGTTGATGATGTTGGCAAGGTCGGCGCCCGAGGCACCGGGCGTGGCGCGGGCAATCGCGGTCAGGTCGATCGGCGGCTGCGTCTTCACGCTCTTGGCATGCAACTCAAGAATGTTCTTACGGCCGGTTAGGTCGGGTAGCTCAACGGGGATGCGACGGTCAAAACGACCGGGGCGCAGCAGAGCGGGATCGAGGCTGTCGGGACGGTTGGTAGCAGCGAGGACGACGATACCCTTGTGGTTATCGAAGCCATCCATCTCGGTCAGCAGCTGGTTGAGCGTCTGCTCGCGCTCGTCGTTGCCGCTAAAGCCGCCGCCGTCACGCTTTTTGCCGATCGTATCGATCTCGTCGATGAACACGATGCACGGGGCCTTTTCCTTGGCCTGCTTAAACAGATCGCGTACCTTGGCGGCGCCACGGCCGACAAACATTTCGACAAACTCAGAACCTGAAATGCTAAAGAACGGCACGCCCGCCTCGCCGGCAACGGCCTTGGCAAGCAGGGTCTTACCAGTACCCGGAGGGCCGACAAGAAGAGCACCGCGCGGCAGCTTGGCGCCGATCTCCTCGTAGCGCTGCGGCTTCTCCAGAAAGTCGACGACCTCCTTGAGAGACTCCTTGGCTTCTTCCTGGCCGGCGACGTCCTTAAAGGTCACGCCCACGTCCTTGGAGGCGATCACGCGAGCGCCGGACTTGCCCAGTCCGCCGCCGCCAAAACCGCCGCCACCAAAGTTCATCGACGGGCCGTCATCGCCCATGGCCTTCTTCATGCGGCGGTTGAGCCACCAGCCGATCAAGAAGAAGATCGCCATGGGAAGGATGAGCGTGAGCAGGTAGTAGGTCATCAGACCCGAGTTCTTATCGGGAACGACCGACTCAAGCGAGGCGCCAGATTCAAGCACGCGATCGGTAAAACCCGCATCATTCGGCACGCCGGTCGTCTTGTAGGCGATATTCTCATCCTCGCCCTTTTTTGTGTAATAAATGGTGTAATCGTCCGTGTTGTATTCGACCTTGTCGACGCTCTTCTTATCGAGCGCTTTGACAAACGTCGAGTAATCGGTCTTCGTAATCTGCTGCGTGTGACCGATGTTGGGGAACAGAACGGTCGAGAGCACGAGGTAGACGACGAAGGCGATGAGCACGTAGAGGATCATATTCCGTCTACGTTTGTTGTCATCCATCTCCATCTGCTTGAACTCCATCTACTGGGGTTGATAATGCTATCTAGAATACCCAACCCAGACGGCGATAAACCGACGCCGGGTACGAAAGGACAGAGATGGCATCACTGGAAGTCGGCAAGGTTCAAATCTATACGGGCGACGGCAAGGGCAAGACGACGGCTGCGCTGGGGCTCGCGCTGCGCGCCACAGGTTATGGGCTCGACGTACTCATGCTGCAGTTTGCCAAGAAGCTACACTGCGCCGAACACGATGCCGCGCCGCGCCTGGGACTGCGCATTGTACAGGCCGACCGTGAGACACCCGAGGCTTGCGCCGAGCAGATCATGGAACTTGCACGCGAACAGATCTCGCAGGTCGACGTGCTCATCCTGGATGAGCTAGGAGAAGCCATGCGCCGCGGCTTCGTGACGCGCAAGGATGTCGAAGCGTTGATCGCGATAAAGCCCGCCACCACGGAGCTCGTGCTCACCGGCCGAGGTCTGCTGCCACTGGCCGATCTTGCCGACCTGGTCACCGAAATGCGCCCCATCAAACACTACTTCGACGAAGGCCTCCTAGCCCGCCAAGGCATCGAATACTAATGATCCAAAGGGGACGGAGGAAAACGGATCAATTCGCCTTATCGCCGGGCCCAGGATCCGTTTTCCTCCGTCCCCTACGGATCATTAGGCGGTGGCGCGGCCGAGCCAGTTGCCGCTGTGGTGGTAGATGGTAAACATCGTGGCCGTGATGAGCCAAGTTACGGGGTAAACCAGCAGCAGGTGCTCAAGAGACGGATCAAACGGCATGATCGCAAACACCCAGATCACCCTGAGCACGACGGTGCCAAAAATCGTGAGTAGCATGGGCTGCAAGCTCACGCCGGCACCGCGAATGGAGCCCGACGCGTTTTCGATAATCGAGAAAATCGCGTAGAACGGCGCGATGAAATGAAGAATCGTCGTGGTGTACGCCGAAATCGAAGCATCGTCGACAAACAGACGCGACAACGGACCCGAGAACACCAGCAGCACGGCTGACAGGCCACCAATGAGCATAAACGACAGCACGAGCGACGTATGGTAGCCCTTGCGCATGCGCTCGTAGTTGCGCGCGCCAAAGTTCTGTGCCGAGAACGTGGTGATCGACACGCCGAGCGCCTCGGTAACCATCCAGACAATGCCATCTAAGCGGCCCGAAAGACCCCACGCCGTAGTGACATCGGCGCCAAACGAGTTGACCGACACCTGAATCAAAACGTTGGAAATCGAATACGCAGCAGACTGAAAGCCAAGCGGCAGACCACACGAGATCATGCTCTTACAAATGCCAGGATCAATGCCAAGTTTGGACAATGAAAGCCGCCACGCACCCGGTGCGTGCATCATGCGAATCACGATCATCGTGGCGTTGGAGCAAATGGTCAGCGCCACCGCGATGCCGCAGCCCAGAGCCTCCATATGAAGCACGGCAACGAAGATGACGTCCAGCGCCGCATTAACAAGGCAGCCGGAAGCGATGATCACAGCAGGACCGCGTGTGTCGCCCACGGCGCGCAGCAGTGCCGTTCCCATATTGAGCAGCAGTGCCGCAACCATGGCGGCAAAATAGCAACGAGCATAGGCCACGCCCTCGGCCAATAGTTCATGCGGCGTGTTCATAAGTACCAGCATGGGCTCAACGAACACTATGCCAAGAATCGAGAAAACGATACCGCCCACCAGCGCGAGCGTCATGGCCGTATGGACCGAACGACTCAATCGCTCATCATCGTGCTGGCCAAAATACTGACCGGTAATGACCGCGCAGCCGGCGCCGACGCCAACGCAAAAGCCAATGCAGAGCTCGGTGAGCACCATCGTGGCTTGAATGCCACCCAGCGCGAGCTTGCCGCCAAACTGACCGACGATATAGGTACCAATAAGCGTGTATGCCTGCTGAAAGAACGAACTAAAGAAGATGGGGACGCACAGCGACAGCAGCTGATGCCAAATAACGCCCTGCGTTACATCGATAGCCGTAGATTTCTTAGCCACACGCCCTCCCCACTAGCGTACGTCAACCGACAAACCAGCTGATAAAAGTTACACTCATGACCAGCCTAGCACCAAGCGAAGATAATAGAAACACCCCCGTGGCACGACTCGGATATCACACCCGGCTAGTGATACAACCCCGGCTGGTAGTGATACTCATTGCTCACGTGCGGGCACAGCTGCCAAAAGGCGACGGCACTCGCCGCGGCCACGTTGAGCGAATCGACCCCGTGCGCCATCGGAATGCGCACGGCACGGTCGCAGCCCGCGATAGTCTTGGCACCCAGGCCGGCACCCTCGGTACCCATAAAGATTGCCAGGCGGTCAATCTCCTGCAGCACGGGATCGTCCAGCGATACGGAATCGTCCGTCAATGCCATGGCAGCACAAGAAAACCCGGCTTCGTGCAGTGACGCCAACCCGTCATGCGGCCACACGCGCGCCTCACTGCCAATACGCGTCCACGGCACCTGAAACACCGTGCCCATGCTCACACGAGCCGAGCGACGATACAGCGGATCGCAGCACGTAGGACTCACCAGAATGCCGTCGACATTGAGCGCGGCGGCCGAGCGGAAAATCGCGCCCACGTTCGTGTGGTCGACAATGCCCTCGAGCACGCATACGCGCACCGGGCGTTCCCCCGCCGCCTCGACGACGCCGCCCAAGAACTCATCAACCGGAATCTGACGTGGACGACGGAATGCCGCGAGCGCACCACGCGTCACGTTAAAGCCCGTCAGTTGCTCCATGAGCTTCATGGAGGCTACGAACACGGGAACTGGGCCGGCGCCGTCGCGCACGACCAGGCGTTCAAACAGCGGCATCATCTGATCGAGCCAGCGTTCACCCAAAAGAAAGCTCACCGGCTCGTATCCGGCACGCACCGCGCGCTCGATAACCTTGGCACTCTCGGCGATAAAGATGCCCTTTTGCGGCTCCAGCACGCAGCGCAGCTCGCGCTCGGTCAGTCGCACGTAGGCATCGAGCCGCTCGTCCGTAAGCGAATCGATTCGCAGAACCTCAACGGTATCAGTCATAGCAGCCAGCCCGCACCCTTCTTTACAGCACATCTATACCAAACGAGGCGACGCTAAGCGCCGCCCCATGCATTCAATCAACCCGATAATACCGTTCACGCTAGGCGATTTACGCCTCAACGCGACGATACGTCACGAACTCATAATCGACGCCCTCATCGCCCTCGCCCGAGGCAATCGTGGCAACCCCGCCAGCCTGCGAAACTTCCCACGCGGGATCGGCGTCCAAATTGGGAAAATACGTGTCCACGGGATGGACGCAGTGGTTATGCGTGACCTCGGATTCCACGCAGTACGGCAAAAACTGCCGATAGACATCACCGCCGCCAATCACCCAGGCAACGGGCTCATCGGCAACCGCAGCGAGCGCTTCGTCAACGCTATGCACCACATCGACGCCCTCGGGAGCAAAGTCCTTATCGCGCGTGAGCACGATATTGCGGCGGTTCTTGAGCGGACGCCCGCCGGGAAAACTCAGCAGCGTCTTGCGCCCCATGATGACCGGGCAACCTTTAGTGCAGGCCACAAAATGGCGCATGTCGGCGCGATTGGAAACCACCATGTCGCCCTCGCACCCAATGCCCCAGTCATCGCACACGGCGACGATGGCAGATAGCTTACACGTCATAAGCACCACCTACACCGCAATGGGAATGTTCTTGACCTGCGGGCCGTGCTCGTAGCCCTCGACGATGAGGTCATCAGTCGTAAACGCATAGAAATCGTGCACGTCGGGGTTAAGCGTTACCTTAGGCGCCGCAAACTGCGGACGCTCGATAAGTTCTCGGACGATATCGACATGACGGTCGTAAATATGGGCATCGGCGATCACGTGCAGCAGCTCGCCAGCGATCATATCGACCGACTGCGCGACCATCATCAGCAAAATGGCGTACTGGCACACATTCCAGTTGTTCGCGGCCAAAATATCCTGGCTGCGCTGATTGAGAATCATGTTGAGCGTCGGCTTGTCGTCCTGCGGGCGCTGAGTCACGTTATAGGTCACGCTGTAGGCGCACGGATACAGGTGCATCTCGGACAGGTCGCTAAACACATAGGTATTCGTCATAATGCGGCGGCTGTACGGCGTGTTCTTAAGGTCGTACAGCACTCGGTCCATCTGGTCGAAATCGCCCTCGGCATAATGGCTCTTCTGCCCAATCTGGTACCCGTAGGCCTTGCCGATGGAGCCGGTCTCGTCGGCCCACTCATCCCAAATATGGCTGTTGAGGTCATGCACGTTATTGGACTTCTTTTGATAGATCCACAGGATCTCGTCCATGGCAGACTTAAGCGCCGTGCGACGCAGGGTGAGCGCGGGGAACTCCTCACGCAGATCGTAGCGTGCCGTAACGCCAAAGTTTTTAATGGTATAGGCAGGGGTGCCGTCCTCCCACACCGGGCGGACCTTTTGGCCCTCGGTGGTGGTGCCATGGTCCAGAATATCGCGGCACATGGCTACAAACTGTTGATCAGCCTTGCTCATTGACCCTCCTGTCAGTCGCCTACAAGCGAGATTCATTGTAGCCCAGGCACGCGCGGCCCCACAGCCCAAACATAAGCCCTCATTTTCTGACATATGCCAGAAATTCCTTGCGCAAATCCACGCGTTCGCTATTCTATTGTTGACATATGTCAGATAAGGAGTGCGTATGGCCGGAAGACGCGAAAAATTACGCCGTGTTGGGATCATCCCCGAATATCGCGGCTTTACCCCCGACGGCCTTGCCAGCGGAGATGCCATCGACATGACGGTCGACGAACTCGAGGCGCTGCGCCTGTGCGACCTGGAAGGCCTTAACCAAGAGGCAGTCGCACAGCAGATGGGCATCGCGCGCGCCACGGTGGCGGCCATTTGCAGCCGAGCGCATCGCAAGGTGGCAAACGCGCTGGTAAATGGTCGGGCGCTCATCATCGAAGGCGGCAATATCGCGTACTCCCCCATCAACACGACAACGGCCGCATGGCCAGCAAAGGAGGTCGACACCATGAGGGTGGCAACCACGTACGACAACGGCAACATCTTTATGCACTTTGGCCGCAGCGAGCAGTTCAAGATCTACGACATTCAGGATGGCAAGGTACTCAACGAGCAGGTCGTGGGCACCGGCGGCACCGGCCACGGTGCCCTTGCGGGCCTGCTCGCCAACGGCGGCGTGGACACGCTCATCTGCGGCGGCATCGGCGGTGGCGCTATCAACGCACTTGCCCAAGCCGGCATCACGGTATACGCAGGTGCCCAGGGCAGCTGCAACGCGTGCGTCAAGGCCCTTATCGCCGGCACGCTCGCACAGAACGGCGAGGCCACGTGCGGCTGCCACGGCCACGACCACGAGCACGCCCAAGAGCATGGCAATTCCTGCAGCTGCCACGGCCATCACGAGCACGAGGGCCACGAGGGCTGCGGCTGCCACTAACGGCACGGCACCGCGAGCTCGGGGCACGACGCTGAACGCAACCCAACAATCAAAGCCAACGACAAAGGCCACCCGGTAGCTTCCGAGTGGCCTTTGCCATATCAAGCTGGAATTACAGCCCTATTTCTTATTGCGCATCTGCGCTTCCATCTGACGCAGCAGATCCATATCGGACTTGGGGCCGCCCATTCCCAGGCCGCCCATGCCGCCCAGACCCATGGCATCCAGACCGGGAATATTGGGCATGCGCATCTTTTTGCCCTTCTTACCCTTCTTGCCCTTCTTGCCACCAGCCTGTGCCTGATTGGCCATCGAGCGCATGCGGCCCATCATCTTATTCATCTCGCCCCACTGCTTCATAAGGCTATTGACCTCGGTGGGGGTCACGCCGGCGCCCTTGGCGATACGGGCGCGACGCTGGCCGTTGATGATGGAGGGACGCAGGCGCTCCTCCTTGGTCATCGACATGATGATGGCCTCGTTCTTGTCGAAGATGCCCTCGTCCAGGTTGCCGCCCATCTGGTTGAGCGCGCGTTGGCCACCGGGGAGCATACCCAGAATGCCCTTCATGCCGCCCATCTTCTTGACGGCCTTCATCTGGTCGAGCATGTCGTTCATGGTAAAGCCCTCGCGCAGCATGCGCTCGGCGGCCTCGAGCTGCTCGGCGTCGGCCGCCTCCTGGGCCTTCTCGATGATGCCGACGACGTCGCCCATGCCCAAGATGCGCTTGGCCATGCGGTCGGGGTAGAACGGCTCCAGCGAATCGGGCTTCTCGCCCATGCTCACGAACTTGATGGGCTTGCCGGTCACCTGGCGCACGGAAAGCGCGCCACCGCCACGGGCATCGCCGTCGAGCTTGGAGATGATCACACCGTCAAAGTCGGTGCGACCGGCGAAGGTCGAGACGACGTTGACGATATCCTGGCCGGTCATGGCATCGACGACCATCAGCACCTGATCGGGCTTGACGGCCTTCTTGATGTCCACGGCCTCCTGCATCATCTGCTCATCGATCTGCAGACGACCGGCGGTATCGACGATGACCACGTCGCGCAGGTGGTCGACGGCCTCCTGGATGGCGCCCTTGGCGATATCAACCGGGTGCTCGCCGTCACCACGGAAGACCGGTACGCCGATCTCTCCACCGAGCGTGGCCAGCTGGTCGGCGGCGGCGGGACGGTAGACGTCGCACGCGGCGAGCAGCGGCGAGCGGCCCTGCTTCTTGAGCAGGTAGGCCAGCTTTACAGCTGCCGTGGTTTTACCGGAGCCCTGAAGGCCCACGAGCATGATGACATTGGGAATGCGGTTGCTAAAGACGAGCTTGCTCTCGGTGGAGCCGAGCATCTCGGTGAGCTCGTCGAGCACGATCTTGACGACGTTTTGCGCCGGCGACAGCGACTCCATGACCTCGGCGGTCATGCAGCGCTCCTTGGTCTTGGCGACGAACTCCTTGACGACCTTGAAGTTGACGTCGGCCTCGAGCAGCGCCATGCGAATGTCGCGCATGGCAGAAGTAATATCGGCCTCGGTCAGCTTACCCTTGCCACGCAGGCGGTCAAATGTGTCGTTGAGGCGATCGCTCAGAGAATCAAACACTAGTCACTCCTTAGTTGGACTCGCCCACCAGGGCGCGGCAGAAATCTTTGGCATTGAACTCCTGCAGGTCATCAACCTGCTCGCCCACGCCCACGCGCAGGATCGGGAGCTTGAGCTTCTCGGCCACAGCCATGGCGATGCCA
Organism: Collinsella sp. CLA-ER-H9; assembly: GCF_040092295.1. Classification (NCBI taxonomy): domain Bacteria; kingdom Bacillati; phylum Actinomycetota; class Coriobacteriia; order Coriobacteriales; family Coriobacteriaceae; genus Collinsella; species Collinsella sp. CLA-ER-H9. The sequence goes on along the minus strand of NZ_JBBNLV010000020.1, from coordinate 15,366 downwards.
CCCTTAGCCGTGCCGTCGAGCTTAGTCATGATAATACCGTCCAGGCCCAGCGCCTCGTTAAACTCGAGCGCCTGGTTCAGACCGTTTTGGCCTGTTGCGGCATCGATTACTAGGACGACCGAGACGGGCATGGGGCCGGCGGCCATATTGGCGGCGCGCTTACGCGTCACGTTGACCACCTTGGCAAGCTCGCGCATGAGCTCGGGGCTCGTGTGCAGACGGCCGGCAGTGTCGATAAGCACCAGGTCGCTGCCGCGCTTGTCGGCCTCATCGAGCACGTCATAGCACACGCTCGCCGGATCGGAGCCGCGGTCGCGCTTGATGACGGGAACGCCGGCGCGCTGGCCCCACACATCGAGCTGCTCGATGGCGGCGGCGCGGAAGGTATCGGCCGAACCGATCACGACGTTCTTGCCGCGGGCAGCCATAGCGCTCGCGATCTTGCCGACCGTCGTGGTCTTGCCGGCACCGTTAATACCCACAAACAGCACGCAGCTCGGCGTGTCGGAGAACGGATCGCGCTCGGCGGGCACAAAATGCTGCTCGAGCTGCTCGGCCAGGGCGCGACGGAGTTGCGGAGCGGTCTTGAGGTTCTTCTTGGCCGCGGTATCGCGCAGGTCATCGGAGACCTGAATGGCGACCTCGGCGCCCATGTCACCCATGACGAGGGTGTCCTCTAGATCCTCCCAAAAATCCTCATCGACCTCGCCGCCAAAGTAAAAGACCTCGTTGAGGGCCTCGCGGCTGCGCTCAAGTCCGCGCGAGAGAGCATCGAAGAATCCCATTATGCATTCACGACCTTTCCGGTTTCGCGATCAAGTTTTTGCGAGACGACGCGGCTGACGCCGTCGGCTTGCATCGAGACGCCGTAGAGGACGTCAGCGTCCTCCATAGTACGGCGCTGATGCGAGATAACCAAGAGCTGCGTATCGGAACGCAAAACATCGAGCGCGCCGATGAGCTTGGACAGGTTGGCGTCATCGAGCGCCGCCTCGACCTCGTCCAGCACATAGAACGGCACCGTACGCGTGCGATACACGGCAAAGAGCAAGGCGAGCGCCGTCAGGCTCTTCTCGCCGCCCGACATGAGCATCATCTTGGTGATGCGCTTGCCGCGCGGCTGCGCCACGACCTCGATGCCCGTCTCGGCAGGATGCTCGGGGTCGGTCATCTCCAGATGCGCCTGGCCACCCGGGAACAGCATGGCGAAGATCTCGCGGAAGTTCGCATCGACCTTCTCAAAGGTCACCAGGAAGGCTTTACGCATCTTACGGTCAATGGCCACGGTAATCTTGGTGAGCGCCTTGCGCGCGCTCTCCAGATCGGCCAGCTGCTCCTCGATATAATCGGCGCGGCGCTTGAGCTGCTCGTACTCCTCCATCGCAACCTGGTTCACAGGGCCCAGGTTGTTGATCTGACGCACGAGCTGGTTGAGCTCGCGCTCGGCGGCGTCGCGGTCGGTGGGCGCAGGAAGCATGAGAGCTTCCTCGAGCACCGTGGTGCCATCGGCGGTAATGGCCTTGATGGCCGCCTCTACCTGCACCTCGAGTTTGCCGCGTGCGACCTTGAACTCGTTTTGCGTCGCCGTGGCGGCATCGACCCGCTCCTTGGCGCGGGAGACCTCGGCCTTGGCGTCCTCGATGGTCTTCTTGAGCGAGGCCGAGTCCGCCTCCTCGAGCGAAGCCTGGTCACGCAGGCGCGCGGCCCAATCCGACGCGCGCTCCAGCAGGGCCGAATAGCGCTCGTGCATGGGGTCGACGCGCAGGCGCAGCAACTCGAGCGAGCGCGAGGCCTGGCGTGTTCCGCGGATACGGCGGTCGATGCCCTCCAGACGATGCTCAAGATCGGGCACGCGGCCCTTCAGCGAACGCAGGCGCTCGCTCGTCTGAGCCAGGCGGACCTTGGCATCGGCGAGCTTACCGGCTGCCTCAGAATCGTCACGGCGCACGCGATCGAGCTCATCGTTGGCTTCGGCAATCTGAAGACCAAGGTCGCTTGCCTGCGCACGGGCCTCGTCGCGCGAACGGGTGAGCTCGTCAACGCGCGGACGCGCAGCGCGGACGGCCTCGGCGGCCTGCTCGCGGCGCTTCGAGATGCGCACGCGCTCGACCTCGGCATTGTTGGCGCTTTGCTCCAAGCGGCCGATCTCGGAAAGCAGCGAGCGGCGCTCGCCCTCAAGACGGGCGATCTCGCCGGCGGCATCGCCCTCGGCGGCACGCGCCTCCTCGACGGCCGCATTGGCCTCGACGACCTGGTCTGACACATGCTCAAACACGGCAGCCAGATCGGGCTCCAGGCCCTCTAACTCGCGAATGCGACGCTTGCGCTCCAAGGCACCCGAAGCCTCGCCGGCATCGAGCCCCACGCGCACCAGGCCGCCACAGCTCACGCGGGCGCCATCGGGAGTCACGTAGGTCACACCGTCAACGACTGGTGCCGCCAGCGCGGCGGCCAAGTCATCGACCACGTAATAGCCGCCGAGCAGGGCCTCGACAACCGGGCCATAACCGGAGCGCACGGACAGACGATCGACCAGACGCGAACCGGCAGCACCCTTAGCAGCAGCACCGCCGCTCACGCCGCGCGCCATCAGCAGCGCCTCGCCCGAGGCCTTCTTTTGGTCCAGAGCCGCACGACCGGCGCGCTCAAGCGTAGCGGCATCATCAAACAAAAGAGCATCGATATCGCCAGAAAGCAGCTGCTCGACCAGGCCCTCGAGCTCACGAGGAGCCTCGAGCACGTCGCCCAGACGACCCGAGACATCATCGCCCAGCGCACCCATCAGACGGCTCACCAGCGGCGAGCTGTCTGCCATGCGGGCATCGAGCTTCTTTTGGCTCGCGAGCTCAGAGCGAACCTCGGACAGTTTGTTGCGCGCCTCGCTCTCGCGATTACGCAAGTCCTTCAACGCCGCACGAGCGACCTCGGTGGCCTCACGCGCATCGACCTGGGCTTGACGGGCCTGATCGAGCGCGCCTTCGAGCTCCTCAGCGCGGTCGCGACGGCTCTCGAGCGAGGCCGTGACCTCCTCGAGCTGCTCGTCGATCTGCTCCAGGCGCGAGGCGTACATGTTGTCCTCGACCTCGGCGTTGCTCAGCGAGTCCTTCACCTTGGCAAGCTCGAGCGCGGCGTTGTCGGCCACACGCTGCACATCGCGCTGCTCGCGCGTGAGCTGCGAAATCTGATTGTCAAGCGCAACGCGACGCTCGTGGAGCTGGGCGGCAGCAGGACCGGCGGCGTCAACGTCGGACTGGGCCTGCATGTGCGCACCGGTCACCTCCTCAAGCTGGGCACGTGCATCCTCGAGCTCCTCGACAACGCGACGACGCTGATGCTCGGAGCTCGAGATCTGGCCGCGCATGTCGGACAGGCGCGACACCATGTTGTGGCCCTTTTCCTCGAGCAGGCGCATATCGGAATTGATGCGGCCGACCACGTCTTGCATATGGCGGCGCTGCTCGCCCAGATCGCCCACAAACAGGCCCTTTTCCTCGAGCATAACCTGGAGCTTCTCGAGCTCGCGCTCTTTCTCACCCAGGCGGTACTGCGCGAGCTCCAGCTCGGCGGCGCCCTCCTTAGAGCGGCTCTCCAAGTCGTTCCACTGCGACTGCAGCGAACGAAGCTCGTCGACGGCCAGCATCTGCGTAAGCTCGTTCGCGCGCGAGGACAGCTCTTTGTACTTGCGCGCGCGATCGACCTGACGCTCCAGCGGCCGCAGCTGGCGGGCGATCTCCTTATTGATGTCGCGGGCACGGGTCAGGTGCTCGTCCATCGACTTGATCTTTTTGAGCGCACGCTCCTTACGGCGCTTGTGCTTGGAGATGCCGGCAGCCTCCTCAATAAGAGCGCGGCGCTCCTCGGGGCGGCTCTGCAAAATGGCATCGAGCTTGCCCTGGCTGATGATGGAATGCGTATCCTTGCCCAGGCCCGAATCGTGCAGGATGTCCTGAATGTCCATCAGGCGGCACGGGCTCGAGTTGATGAGGTACTCACTCTCGCCCGAGCGATACATGCGGCGGGTGATAGCCACCTCTTCAAAGTCGACGGGAAGCATATGGTCCGAGTTGTCGAGCACCAGCGTAACCTCGGCCACACCCACCGGCTTGCGCGCCGACGAGCCCGAGAAGATGACATCCTCCATGGCCTGGCCGCGCAGCTGCTTGGCGCTCTGCTCGCCCAGGACCCACAGAATCGAGTCGGAGATGTTCGATTTTCCCGAGCCGTTGGGACCGACGATGACGGTCAGGCCAGGCTCAAATGACATATGGGCGCGGTCGGCAAACGACTTGAACCCTTTGAGCGTGAGGGACTTGAGATACACGGTTCCTCGCTTAAACAGGCTTCTTGTTGAGAATCACGCCGTTGGTGGTGTAGCCCATGCGGTCGAGCGCCTCGAGCGCAGCGGCTCCCTCGGCCTCCTTCTTGGAGGAACCAGTGCCGCGGCCTTGACGAATACCGTCGATGAGCACCACAGCGGTAAAGGTGGGCGCATGCGCGGGGCCCTCGGAGCCGACCAGCTTATACGCGGGAGGCTCGTGGCCGTCTGCCTGCACGCACTCCTGCAAGAACGACTTGGGGTTCGCGGGGTGCTCGGCACGCTCGGAGGCCAGGTGCGGCTTGAGCGTACGGTGGATGAACTCCGCCGCCGCATCCCAACCGGCATCCAGATACAACGCACCCACGAGCGACTCGTAGACGTTCTCGAGCGCCGAATGCAGGCCGCGGGCGCCGGTACCGGTCTCGGAGGCACCAAAGATGATGATGTCGTCGATACCCAGTTCGTGCGACACCTCGGACAGCGTAGCGCCCGAGACAAGGGACACCTTCAGGCGCGTGAGCTTACCCTCGTCAAACTCGGGATAGGACTCAAAGAGCGAACGGGCCACCACGGCGCCCAAAATGGAATCGCCCAAAAACTCAAGGCGCTCATAGCTGGCAGAGACCGGCTGACCCTCGACGGCCGAGGGATGCGTGAGCGCCGCGCGCAGCAGCACCTTATTATTGAACTCATGGCCCAGAATCTCCTGGGCGCGCGTGAGTCGTTCAGACAAAGCCAAGACTTAGGCCTCCTTGGCGTTTTCAATAGCGTCGACAGCGTCGGCGACAGAGTTGAGCGACAGCAGGGTCTCGTCATCGATCTCGAGGTCGAACTCGTCCTCGATGGCCGTCACCAGCTGCAGACGCTCGAGCGAATCGGCATCGAGATCGTCAAAAGTGGTCTCGTCGCTAATGTCGGCGACATCGACACCCAGCACGTCAGCGGCGACTTCGGCGATCTTATCGAAGATTTCGGAGCGATCCATAGCGCTTCCTCTCGTATGTCATGGAACACAACACAACACGGCAATCGGAGCCGCGTTGCAATACGGCTCCGATTCTACCCCACGCGGTACAGGTTGAGCCACGTAACGCGGCCTTTATAAAACGATACCGTCCATAGAATTGGCAACGTCCTGGACAAGCCCGGCGCGCACGGCCTGGGCCGCGGCAAGCGTACCGTTCTTGACGGCCTCGACCGACGTGGCACCGTGGCCGATCAACACGACGCCGCGCAGGCCCAGCAGAATCGCGCCGCCCTTGGCGTCGCCCGAAAGCTTGGCCTTAATCTGGCGCATCTGCTTTTTGATGAGCAGCGCGGCGATCTTGGTGCCGAGCGAAGACATAAAGGCACCCTTGAGCTCCTGCAGCAAAAACTTGGCAGCGCCCTCGGTGGCCTTGAGCGCAATATTGCCCGACATACCGTCGGCGACCACGACGTCAAAATTGCCCGACGTAAGATCGGTGCCCTCGCAGTTGCCCACAAAGCCGGGAACCGCGGCCTTCATGGCCGGGAAGCACGCCTTGGTAAAGTTGGAGCCCTTCTCGTCCTCGGTGCCGTTGGCAAGCAGGCCCACACGCGGATGCTCAATGTCCAAAACCACGCGGGCATAGGCAGCACCCATCTGGGCGAAACGCACCATGTCGTCCACCGTGACATCGGGATTGGCGCCCATATCGCACAGCACCGTCAGGCCGCCGGCGCGATTAGGCAGTGCGTTAGTCAGGCACGGACGGACCGGCTGCTTCTTGCCCTCCGCCAAATACCTAAACGGCGTGACGTAGGCCGTGGCGGCAGCGGTCATGGCACCGGTCGAGCCGGCCGAGAAAAACGCGTCCGCATTGCCCTTCTTAATGGCACGGCATGCAAGCACGATCGAGGACTTGCGCTTAGTCATCACGGCGCGGATGGGATCGTCCTCCATGCTGATGACGTCGGGGGCCTCCAAGGCCTCCACGCGGGCATGCGCCGCTGCAAAGGGGTTGACGATTTCAGCGGGACCGACGGCCAAGACCTCAATCTCGGGATCTGCCGCAAGCGCAGCCTCGATACCGTCGAGGACAACCTGGGGCCTCTCGTCTCCGCCCACAACGTCTACACAAACGCGAACGTTACTCATTTCATATGCTCCTTATACAAAAATGGCCGACTCATTGAGCCGGCCATTGTGGTTCCAGTTGGAACGGCATCGTATCCAGAGTATACAGTTACTCGGTAACGATAACCTCGCGGTCCTTGTAGAAACCGCAGCTGGGGCACACGTGGTGCGGGAGCTTAACAGCGCCGCAACGGGGGCACGTGGACTGAGCCGCAGCCGAGATCTTCATGTTGGCGGAACGACGGGTATGGGTGCGGATACGACCCTGCTTTTGTTTAGGTACGGGCATAGTGACCTTCCTTATGAACTATCCAGTGTGGCGATTACGCGCAAGTAGCGATACTACCACAGTTTTACTCGTCAAGCTTGAGATTCTTCAATGCTGCAAATGTATTTTCCGTGGCAGCGGCCCATTCGGCCTCCGCCTTGGCGGCGCACTCACATTGCTCGACGTTGAGATTGTTGCCGCAGGTGGGGCAAAGGCCGCGGCAATCGGGCTTGCACAGGACAACGAACGGCGTGTCCATGACGACCGCGTCGTTGATGGGCTCACCCAGATCGACGATGCGATCCTCGCCCAGCAACTCGTAGCCGTCTTCGTAGGCCTCGGGGTCCTCGGGCTCCTCAAAGAGGTAGAACTCCTCGATCTCGCCTGCGATATCAAACGAGGCGGGCTCCAGGCAGCGATCGCACTCGCCGGTGGCGTGAGCGCGGACCATGCCCGAAAGCAGAACACCGGTACCGGCGTTGGTAAAGACCACGTCGTAGGCAATGCCGTCCTGCAGCTGGTACTCCTTCTCGCCCACCGTGTAGGTGGCGACATCGACCTTGCCGGTCAGCGGGTATGAGTCTCCGGGAAACTCGAGCTGCTCGGAAAGATCGACGGTTACGCTCGGGAACTCGGCCATTACCACTGACCGTTCTGCTGAGCGGCGCCCTCGTTGAGCTGCTGACGGCAACGGGTGACGGTGCCGGTCAGGCTCTTAAGGTTCTCCTCGAGGTGCGTAAAGACCTGCTCGGCGTAATCCTCGGCGGCATAGCGCGTCTCGCGCTCGTACTGCTGGGCACGGTCGCGGATGTCGTCGGCCTGCTGCTGTGCCAAGCGGACAATTTCCTGCTCACCGGCAATGGTGAGCGCCTGCTGCTGAGCATCGGCAATGATGGAATCGGCCTGAGCGGCGGCGGAGGCCATAAGCTCCTCGCGCTCTTTGAGGATACGGCGGGACTTCTGCCACTCCTCGGGATAGCTCATGCGGATCTCATCGAGGATGTTAAAGAAGACGTCGGCGTCGATAACCTTCATCTGGGCGTTCTTGCCGAACGGCGTCTTAGCCTCTTCGATGAGCCCCTCGAGCTCGTCGACAAGACTCACGATCCTGTCGCCAGGAAAATTCTCGCCCGGCATCCGGTCTCCTTTCATAGGTAACATATCATCGTGTTAGTTTACCACATGCCACCAGGCAATAAAAAACGTCACGAAAAGCGATGTTTGAGCGCTGCGACCACGTTGGGCGGCACAAACGTCGATACATCGCTGCCAAGCGAAGCGATCTGGCGCACCACCGAGCTCGAGATGTACCCGTACTGCGGAGCACTCATGACAAAGATGGACTCCAGCTCGCAATCCAGGCGATAGTTGAGGTCGGCCTGCTGCAGCTCGTATTCAAAGTCGGTCATGGCGCGCAGACCCTTAACGACGGCACCTGCCCCCTGCTCACGTGCAAAGTCGACCAGCAGGCCGGTGAAGGGCAGCACCTCGACGCCGTCCAAATCGCCGAGGGCCTCGCGGGCCAGCGCCACGCGCTCGTCGAGCATAAAGGTGGTGCCCACGCCGTTTTTACCCTGCGATTCGGCCACGGCGACGATCACGCTGGGAAAGATGCGGCGGGCTCGGCGGATCACGTCAATATGGCCAAAGGTGATGGGATCGAAGGTGCCCGGGACGATCACGCGGTTGATGGTGTCATTCATGGGTGTCCTCCGAAGGCGCATCCTCGTCATTTTCGTTCTCGTCAGCATGGTCGCTCTCGTCCTCGGTCACCCAGTGCAGCAAGTCAACCGAGGTAATGCCGTAGCGCTTCTCTCGTACAGTCTCAAAACCAGCTGGATGAGCGCCCGCATCGGTTGCGGCATGCTCAAACAGGGCAAAGGCCCCGGGCGTCAGCAGTCCCTGCTGGGAAAAATTTTGCAGCAGCTCCTCGACCGGCTCGGCGCCAAAGGCATACGGTGGATCGAGCAGGACCAGATCAAAAGGACCACCTGGCACGCGGCCGCGCGAAGCGCTCGCCAGCACATCGCCGGTAACGACGCGCCAGCGCGAGCGGTCGCGGCACAGCGACTCGATATTCTTGGTGATCAGACGAGCGGCATTGCGATCGATCTCGAACGTGGTGAGCGAGCGGGCGCCACGCGAGAGCATCTCGATTCCCAGGGCGCCGGAGCCGCCAAAGGCATCCAGCACGCGGACCTCGTCCAAATCGAAGTCGAACGCCGACATGACCATGGAAGCACATGCCTCGCGCACGCGATCGGTCGTGGGACGGGTGACATCGCGCCCACGCGGCTCTTCGATCTTGCGGCCGCGCCATTCACCGCCGATGATTCTCATCCTCCGCTGACCTCCTTAAAGATATTTCGATAGCGTGTGGCGACCGCGTCGCGCAAGGGGCGCGTCGCCACGGAGTCAAGGTTGCAAGCATACCGCAAGAGCTCGACCGCGTCCAAATGGGCCCATTCGATAAGATCCTCGTCGGCATCCAGGTCCACAAAGCGCAAGGTCACGCCGCCGTGCTGACGGTAGCCCAGGATTTCGCCCTCGTGGCGCAGGCGCAGGTCCATCTGGGCGAGCGTAAAGCCGTCCGAGGTCTTTTCGAGCGACTGGAGACGGTCTTGCGCCGCCGATGCGCCGCCATTGCCCTTGGAGTGCGTCATGACCAGGCAGGTGCCCGACACGCTGCCACGGCCCACGCGACCGCGCAGTTGGTGCAGGGCCGCCAATCCAAAGCGCTCGCCGTTCTCGATGACCATGACGGTGGCGTTGGGCACGTCGACGCCCACCTCGACCACCGTGGTCGAGACGAGCACATCAATCTCGCCACGCTTAAAGGCATCGATGACCCGGTCCTTCTCCCCCGCCGGCATGCGGCCGTGAAGGCGCTCGATGGTAAGTCCCGGCAGGGCCAGACGCAGTCGTTCGAGCTCGGTTGCCGTATCGTGCAGCGGCACGGGGACGGTCACGCGGCCCTCGTCGTCGCGGGCGATACCGGGCACGTCTTCCAGCTCATCGGCCGAGTCACTCGGCTCCACGAGCGGGCAAATCACGTAGGCCTGCTGGCCCTTTTCGCGCGCCTCGCGAATGGCGCCGTAGGCAAGGTCGCGGCTCGACTCGGTGAGCACGCGCGTCGTAACGCCCGCCCCCGGAACAGGCCGATGGCGGATGATGCTCGTGTCCAGGTCGCCGTAGACCGAGAGCGCCAACGTGCGCGGAATCGGTGTCGCCGTCATAACAAGCAGATCGGCACCCGGGCCCTTGGCACGCAGGGCATTGCGCTGACCCACACCAAAGCGGTGCTGCTCGTCGATGACGACAAGCGAAAGATGCTTAAACGCCACGTCATCCGAAAGGACCGCGTGAGTGCCAAAGAGGACGTCAAGCTCGCCCGATTCCAACTGCGCATGGATCTGCTCGCGCTCGGCCGCCGGCGTGGCACCCGTCAGGAGCGCCCAGGACATACCAGCCTGCGAGAGCAAGGGACCGGTCTTATCGGCATATTGGCGCGCCAGCACGCCCGTTGGCGCCATAACGCAGGACTGGGTGCCCGAATCGGCCGCGACAGCCAGCGCGCAGGCGGCGACGGCCGTCTTGCCGGTACCGACGTCGCCCAGAAGCAGGCGGTTCATCACGCGCCCGCCATCACGCATATCGTTCAGGATGTCTTGGAACGCGCCCTCCTGCTCGTCGCTCAGCGAAAACGGTAGGGCTTCCCTGAGCGCCGCCAGGTGCTCGCCCGCGGTATGGGCGTAGGGAGCGACTTCGACCAAGCCGCCGTCGTTGCGCAGGCGCAGCGCCAGCTGAAGGCAGAGGCACTCCTCATAGGCAAGGCGGCGGCGCGCGATATCGCGCTCGGCCATGCTCGAGGGAAAGTGAATTGAGCGCAGCGCGCGGGCATTGCTCATCAGGCGGCGCTTGGCGCGTAAGCGGGCGGGAATCGGGTCGAAGGGATTGCCGACAACCTCGAGCGCACCGCTAACGATGCGGCGCATCCATGCCTGGCTCACGCCATCGCTCACGTAATGGACCGGCAGGATAGTACCCGCGGCACGTCCTTCCTCGAGCTTTTCGAAATGCGGAGAGGCCATCTGCTTAAAGCCGTAGGCAAACTCGACCTTACCCATCACGGCCAGGCGGTCGCCCTGCTTAAATTGCTGGGCAATCCAGGGCTGACGGAAAAAGGCGACTTGCAGCACCCCCGTCTCGTCCACCAGCGAGACCTCGGTCACCTGCATACGCGGACGGGGCTGCTTTTGAACGATACGATCGACCGTGGCGACAATCGTGCACACGGTACCGATGGGCGCCATCTCAATGGACCAGGAGCGCGTAAAGTCGAGATATCGGTGAGGGATATGGAGAAGGAGGTCCCCCACCGTCCGAATTCCCAGACGGCGAAGGGCCTCCTCACGTTTACCCGAAACATATTTGAGTCGCGCGATATCCTCGTCGAGCGCATTGCTCTGGGCAAAGCGCTCCGAGACGCGCGGCACGGAGCACAGCTCGGACATGGGCAGATGCCTACTCGATCGAGAAGATCACGGGATAGAGCGGCTGCTCGCCACGATGAGCGTCGATCTCCAAGTCGGGCTGAGCCTCCTCGATGGCGTCGACGATCTCCTGGAAGGCCTCATCGGACAGCTCCTCGCCGGCCAGAATCGTCAGCGCATCGCCCTCCTCTTCCTCCTGCATGCGGTTGATGCAGTCGAGCGTGACCTGCTTAACATCGGAGCCGACCACGTCGATGGAACCGGCAATGATACCCATGACGTCACCGGAGTGAATCGGAGAGCCGTCAGAGGCACTGGAATCGCGCACGGCACGGGTAACCTCGCCATCGCGAACTTCGCTGATGGCGTCGACCATAGCGGCAACGGCGTCCTCGAGCTCGGAATCGGGCAGGACCGCGAACAGTGCGGAGAACGCCTGCGGGACGGTCTTGGTGGGAACGACGGCGACCTTCTTGTCGGTGCAAGCAGAAGCGGCGGCCTCGGCAGCCATGCGGATGTTGCCGTTATTGGGCAGGATAATGACCGAGGTCGCGTTGACCTGGTCCACCGCGCCCAGCAGGTCGGCGGTCGAGGGGTTCATGGTCTGGCCACCCGAGACGATCACGTCGACGCCGAGGGACTTGAGGATATCGGCCTCACCGGAGCCGGCGGCAACAGCGACAAAGCCCAGCGCCTTGGCGGGCTCGGCGGCCTTTTCCTGGTCCTCGTGAATCTTGGCGGTACGGTCGTGGGCCTCCATCTCCATGTTGTGGATAAAGACCTCGTAGATCTGACCAAGCTGCAGCATGTGCTCGAGCACCAGGTTGGGGGTGTTGGAGTGCACGTGGATCTTGTAGTCGGGGTAGGCACCCACGAGCAGCTCGCAGTCGCCCATGGAGCCCAGGAACTTAAGGCACTCGTCCTCGTCAAACGGGGCGTCGGCCTTAAAGAGGAACTCGTTGCAGTAGCGGAACTCCGAGCCCTCCCAATCGTCGTTGGCCTCAATCTCAACGCGACCGAGGGCCGCGTCGCGGGCAGAGCCAGCGGAATCAAACGTGGCGGAGAAATCCTCGACAACGGTGCTGCGGCCAAGCGCGGCGGCGACAAAGTTCTCCAGGAAGATGGCAAAGCCAAAGGCGCCGGAGTCGACCACGCCGTTCTCCTTCAGAACGGGCAGCAGGTCGGGCGTGCGGGCGACGGACTGGTAGGCCTCGACGACGATGGCGTCGAGCGCGTCCTCGGCCGAGAACTTCTTCTTTTCGCACTCGTCGGCCTTGGTCGAGACATCGCGCAGGACCGTGAGAATCGTGCCCTCGATGGGCTTGCGGACGGCCTGGAAGGCGACCTTGACGGCGCGGCGGAAAGCGAAGGCGATGTTGGCGGACGTGATGGGCTCATCGGCAGAAACGAGACCCTCGGCAACACCGCGCAGGATCTGCGAGGTGATGACGCCGGAGTTGCCGCGGGCGCCCATCAGGGAGCCGTGGGTGATGGCGCCGGCGATGGCCTCCATATCGGCATCGGCGGGAAGGGCGGAAAGCTCCTTGGTCACCGAGGCGAGCGTGAGCGACATGTTGGTGCCGGTGTCGCCGTCGGGTACGGGGAAGACGTTGAGCTTGTTGATCTCCTCGGCCTTGTCGGAAACGGCAGCCGCAGCGATCGGAAAACAGGTGCGAATGGTCTTTGCAATCATGGGTATTTGAATCTCCGTTTTCGGATGCTAGTTCAGACGGCTCTTGAGCGCGTCGATGTGGATGCCGATCTTAAGGCTGGCGGGATCGATCTGGGCGATCTCCTGCAGGGTGAAGGCAACGGAGCTCGAAAGATTGTGGCAGACGGACTTCATGTTGACGCCGCTCTCGAGCACGACGTGAAGATCGACCGTAAGGCCGTTCTCGTCGGCGGAGACAAGCACGCCCTTGCGGAGGCGCTGACCGGCAAGCAGGCGCACGCTCTCGGCGCCCTGGAGCTGTTCGGCCATACCGACGACGCCGTAGCACGTCATCGCGGCATAACCGGCAATATCGGCAATAACGTCGTTCGAGACGCTCAGGCTGCCGTTAATGGTCTCAGACACAAGAATCTCCTTATCTGGTGCTCGCGGCACCATCTCGTGGGAGCAATCATTGCAATATTCTACAACGACCGCGCCGTGTTGAGGTGGTGGGCCGCGGGATTACATCCTCGACACGAAATGTTGATATGGCAACGTTCGCGCTAGGAGATCGCGGCATGAAAAAACCCGCCGCATAAGCGACGGGTTTTACAACCTGGCTCCCCGGGTAGGACTCGAACCTACAACAGCGCGGTTAACAGCCGCGTGCTCTACCATTGAGCTACCGAGGAATTTAAAAGCCCAACGGAATGGGCTGAAAAATCTGGCTCCCCGGGTAGGACTCGAACCTACAACAGCGCGGTTAACAGCCGCGTGCTCTACCATTGAGCTACCGAGGAATAGGTGCGTGCTCTCAAGCAACGAAGTTTATTATACGGACGAATCAGCTTAGGGCAAGAACTTTTTTGAGAATTTTTCCGACCTAGTCATTGGGGACGTCCCCAATGACTACATGAAAGCGCCCCCAAGCGGATGTGCTTGAGGGCGCTTCTTGCTTGCGAGGTTAAGACTCGATGTAGTCCTTAAGCTTGCTGGAACGGCTGGGATGGCGGAGCTTGGCCAGAGTCTTGGACTCGATCTGGCGGATGCGCTCGCGCGTGACGCCAAACTCGCGGCCGACTTCCTCGAGCGTACGGGGATGTCCGTCGACAAGGCCAAAACGTAGCTCGATAACCTTGCGCTCACGATCGGCAAGCGAGTCGAGCACCTGGGTGAGCTGCTCCTGCAGCATGGAGAAGCTGGCGGCATCGGGCGGAACGATAGCCTGGGAGTCCTCGATGAAGTCGCCCAGCTGGGAATCCTCTTCCTCGCCGATGGGGGTCTCGAGCGACACGGGCTCCTGCGAGATCTTCTGGATCTCGCGGACGCGGTCGGCACTCATGTCCATCTCGGCACCGATCTCCTCGGGGGTCGGGTCGCGACCCAGGTCCTGAAGAAGCTGGCGCTGCACGCGGACGAGCTTGTTGATGGTCTCGACCATGTGCACGGGAATACGGATGGTACGGGCCTGGTCGGCGATAGCACGCGTGATGGCCTGACGGATCCACCATGTGGCGTACGTGGAGAACTTAAAGCCCTTCTGGTAGTCGAACTTCTCGACGGCGCGAATCAGACCGAGGTTGCCCTCCTGGATCAGGTCCAGGAACAGCATGCCGCGACCGACATAGCGCTTGGCGATGGAGACGACCAGGCGCAGGTTGGCGCTGATGAGCGCCTGCTTGGCCTCGAGACCCACGTTCTCGATACGGGTCAGGCGACGCATCTCGACGCGGGTGAGCTCGATCTCGCCCGCCTCGGCAGCCTCGAGCTTCTCGGTGGCGTCAAGGCCGGCCTCGATCTTCATGGCCAGATCGACCTCTTCGGAAGCGGTCAGCAGGTCGACCTTACCGATCTCCTTAAGGTACATACGAACCGGGTCGCCGGTCAGCATCACCGTGGAGGCATCGATGCCGCGCACGCGCGAACGCGAACGGGACGTTCGCACGGTGCGCTTCTTCTTGCTCTTGGAAGAACCCATCTCGGCGTCGGCCTGACGGGCCATCTTAAGCTCGTGATCGTCGAGCGAGCCGGAATCGTGCTCGTCGTCATCGAAATCATCGGTATCGCTATCGTTATCGTCATCGTCGACGTCCATGGGGGCGTCGTCGTTTCCGCTCGCGGAGATAATCTGGATGCCGCTGTTGCGCAGCGCGGAATACACCGCGTTGAGCTGCTCGTCAGACACATCGATATCCTTCAGGGCGACCTGAATCTCGTCCTCGGTTACCGAAGTCCTGTTTGAGCCGTTGCCCATGAGCTTTGCAACGTAGGATTCCAGCCCAGTACCCGTGCTCTCACTCTTTTTTGGCACAGATTCTCCCTTCATAGTCCACAGGACTCATTACTTTAGCACACACATTGACGTCTATACCCAAAAATCAGACTGGATATAGGCGCAAATACGCTGGCCTTGATTATCGACTTTATCCGAACACCTCCCACATTCATCCGTACATGTACGGATGAATGTGGGAACCCGATACCCTGAGGGCCGGATCGGCCGGCCCCGGGAGATCGGAGGACGGCATGTCCGGA